>JAXJVI010000277.1:0-23131 GCA_036308615.1 Acutalibacteraceae bacterium
AGGCTCCCCTTGTCAGGGGAGCTGGCTGCGAAGCAGACTGAGGGGTAGTCAAACGCTGTGCTGAACCACGCCTTTCTCTCCCTCCGTCTCGACTGTGTCGAGCCACCTCCCTCGTCAGAGGGAGGCTATATTTGATTACTTGAATTACTGCTTATTATCATCAACATCGGTGTAGTCGGCTTCGTAGACATTCGGGTCGCTGTTCGGCTGAGCGCCACCCGCCTGTGCGTTCGGGTCGCCCTGAGGATTAGCCGCCTTGTAAATCTTCTCGCTTACCGCGAAAATCTCCTTTTGAAGCTCCTCCTGTTTTGCCTTGATAGCCTCGATATCCTCGCCCTTAAGAGCCTCTTTAAGAGCTTCCTTAGCCGCGTCAATCTTAGCCTTTTCGTCGGCTGAAAGCTTGTCGCCGAACTCGTTTACGGTCTTTTCGGTCTGATAAATCATTTGGTCTGCGTTGTTGCGAACATCAACCGACTCGCGGCGCTTTTTATCCTCCGCGGCATACTGCTCCGCCTCTTTAACCGCCTTATCTATATCCTCTTTGGACATATTGGTGTTGGAGGTGATGGTGATGTTGTTCTCCTTGCCCGTGCCTAAATCCTTTGCCGAAACATGAACAATACCGTTTGCGTCTATATCAAAGGTAACCTCAATCTGGGGGATTCCGCGGGGTGCGGGAGCGATACCGTCAAGGTGGAATACGCCTAAGGTCTTGTTGTCCTTAGCAAACTCGCGCTCACCCTGTAAAACATGAACCTCAACCGAGGTCTGACCGTCCGCCGCAGTAGAGAAAATCTGGCTCTTCTTTGCGGGGATGGTGGTGTTACGGTCGATAACCTTTGTGGAAACGCCGCCCATAGTCTCAATACCGAGGGAAAGCGGGGTAACATCAAGCAAGAGAAGTCCCTTAACATCGCCGCCTAAAACGCCTGCCTGTAAGGACGCGCCGATAGCAACGCACTCGTCGGGGTTGATACCCTTAAAGGGCTCTTTACCCATAAAGTTCTTAATGGCTTCCTGAACAGCGGGGATTCTTGAAGAACCGCCTACCATAAGCACCTTGTTAATCTCGCTCTTGTCAAGTCCGGAATCGGAAAGCGCCTGACGGACAGGGCCCATTGTAGCGTCAACAAGGTCTGCGGTAAGCTCGTTGAACTTAGCCCTTGTAAGGGTGGTTTCAAAGTGCTTAGGGCCTGTTGAATCGGCGGTAATAAAGGGCAGGTTAATATCGGCGGTGGTCATACCCGAAAGGTCTATCTTAGCCTTTTCAGCCGCTTCCTTAATTCTCTGCATAGCCATCTTATCGCCCGAAAGGTCTATTCCCTGCTCTGCCTTAAAGGTGCTTACAATGTAATCCATTACGCGCTTATCGAAGTCGTCGCCGCCAAGACGGTTGTTACCCGCGGTAGCTAAAACCTCCTGTACGCCGTCGCCCATTTCGATAATAGATACATCGAAGGTACCGCCGCCTAAGTCGTATACCATAACCTTCTGGTCGTCTTCCTTATCAATGCTGTAGGCAAGCGCCGCGGCAGTAGGCTCGTTTATAATACGCTTAACCTCAAGACCCGCAATTTTGCCCGCGTCCTTGGTTGCCTGACGCTGTGCGTCGGTAAAGTAGGCGGGAACGGTGATAACCGCCTCGGAAACGGTCTGACCGAGATATGCCTCGGCGTCCGCCTTAAGCTTTTGAAGAATAATAGCCGAAATCTCCTGCGGGGTGTACTTCTTGCCGTCAATCTCAACCGTGTGGGCAGTGCCCATTTCACGCTTAATGGAGCTTATTGTACGGTCGGGGTTGGTGATGGCCTGGCGCTTTGCGACCTGACCCACCATTCTTTCGCCCGTCTTTGAAAAAGCGACTACGGACGGAGTAGTTCTCGAACCCTCTGCGTTGGCGATAACTACGGGCTCGCCGCCTTCCATAACCGCAACGCAAGAATTTGTTGTACCTAAGTCAATACCTATAATTTTTCCCATAATTAATTCCTCCGATAAAATTAAAATTTAGTTGGCTACCTTAACCATTGCGTGACGAATTATCGTATCGCCCGTCTTGTAGCCCTTTTGCAAAACCTCTGCTATAACATTTTCACCCAAATTTTCGTCCTCGATATGCATTACCGCCTCGTGAAGATTGGGGTCAAATGTATCGCCCTGTTTTGCGATTTCCTCAATGCCTATTTTTTCGGAAAGTCCCTCAAGCTGTTTTACAATCAGCTCGATACCCTTAATATAATCGGGGCTTTCCTTGTCCGCGCCCGCGGCACGGTCTATGTTGTCAAGTATCGGCAAAAGCTGTTTTATTATTCCCGCCCTTGCGTACTCCGCAACGCCTGACTTCTCGCGCTCGGTGCGCTTCTTGTAGTTATCGAACTCCGCCGCCGTGCGAAGCAGAACATCATTTTTCTTGTCCAGCTCCGCCTTTAGCTTTTCGATTTCGGAATCCTTTTTGGATTTCTTTTCCTTTTTAGCCGTTTTTCCCTGCGGCATTTCCTCCGCCTTTGTTTCCGAATTTGCCTTGGCCTCCTCAGCTTCGTTCTCCGTAACCTTGGTTTCCTCTGCCACTCGTCTCATTCCTCCATATCCTTCGCCGCCTCGGTCATAATGTCCGAAAGCATTGATGCTGTATATTCAACAACAGGTATTATCCTGTCGTATGAAATCCTGTTAGGTCCTATCAGTCCTATTGCTCCGCTGTATTTATTGCTACAGCTGTATTTAGCGGCTATAACCGTGTATTCCCACAGTTCGCGAAAGCCTGTTTCGCCACCGAAAACAACGCCTGTATCGCCCTTTATACCGTCCACAACCGATAATATCGGCTCTTTAAGGTTTATCAGGTTGAAGATACGCCGCGCCGCCGTTTCACTCCCGCAGATATTATAAAGCGCCGCTTCGCCCGAAAGGGTTACATCAGAGGTTTCAATCCCCTGAGCCATTTCAAAAAGCGCCGAAATGACGGGAGCTAAATCAAGGGAGCCTGCAGCTGCCGTAACGCTTTGCATATATGCTCTTGTAAGCTCATTTACCGGTCTACCCTTAAGCTTTTTTGATACAATATCGGAAAACATCAAATCAAGCTTAGGAGTGTAAACACAGCCTGTGCGGAAGACCCGGCTTCGCGCCCTGCCGTCCGCCGTTAAGAGCCACAGCAAAACCGAACCGCGCCCCAATTTTACAAGCTGAGCCTGTTTTATTATCGGGCTTTGCTCTGTTCTGAAGCAAGTGACCGCGGGAAGACCCGTAAGCTTTGATAAAAGCTCACCCGCCGTCTGCGGTATCATTTCGGGGGCGGTATGAAGATTTTTAAGCCCGCCGTCAATAAAAGCCTTGTCGCTTTCCGAGATTTTATTAGGCCTCATCAGCATATCGACATAAAGCTTAAAGCCGCGGCTTGTGGGTATTCTGCCCGCCGAGGTATGCGGCTGGGTTAACAGCCCCAGTTCGCAAAGCTCATTCATCTCATTGCGAAGCGTAGCGGAGGACGGAGCATTTTTAAGGATCAAGGTCAACGCCTTTGAGCCGATCGGCTCGCCCGTCTTAATATACGCGCTTGTGACCGCTGCCAAAACCGTCTGTTTTCTCGGTGACAGCTCCATCCCTTCTCACCTCTCGATTTTCACTTTTATGTTTTAGCACTCTTGAGGTTTGAGTGCTAACGATTATTATTATATGCACAAAATTCCAAAAGTCAATACTTTTTTGAAAAAATTTTTGACTTTTCCTGACCTTTTACAATTTATTAATATTTCGGACACAAAAAGAGCTGTAAAAAACAAATCGGGGTTTGTAGGGGTGAATTGATTAGCGCATAATGAGGCCCCCTTGCCTAAAGGGGGCTGTCGAGCGTAGCGAGACTGGGGGATATTTCGGTTTGCAGAAGCCAAATTGTATCCCTCCACCGCCGTTCGGCGGTCCCCCTCCCTTTAGGCAAGGGAGGCTATTTTTTAATTAGCTCTACAAACCCCGATTTATCCGCCTAAAAGCAAACAAGGCTCAGCATAAGCTTTTTCCTGCTTTTGCTGAGCTTGCTTTTTTCGTTAATTAATCTGTTTTTTCGGATACCGTATTATTTTACATCGCCACCAACGGGTTATTACTTCATAAACTCGTACATTGCGCGGTAGCACATATATACATCGAATTTAGCAGTAGTCTCGAAAGGTGCGTGCATTGAAAGCACCGGAACGCCGAGGTCAACCACATCAACCCCCATATTCGCAATAAACATCGCAACAGTTCCGCCGCCGCCGATGTCCACCTTGCCAAGCTCCCCCGTCTGCCAGACAATGCCCGCTTTGTCAAGCATAGCGCGAACCTCGGCAACATATTCTGCCGACGCGTCCGAAGTGCCGGATTTACCTCTTGCACCTGTATATTTCGTAACAACAACACCGTAATTTAGGAAAGAAGCATTTTTGCGTTCCATAACATCTTGAAAGGTCGGGTCAATGCCCGCATTAACATCAGCCGAAAGGCACTTTGAATTTCTAAGGGCTTTTGTCGCATCGCCCCCCTGCATTTTTGCAAGGTCGCCTATTACATAACGCAGGAAATCTGATTCAAGCCCCGTGTTGCCCGCCGAGCCTGTTTCCTCCTTATCCGTAAGAATAGCAAGGGCTGTTCTTTGCGGGTTTTTAACCTCTAAAACGGCGGTGAGGGCGGGATAAGCGCAAACACGGTCGTCCTGTCCGTAGGCGCCGATAAGCGAGCGGTCAAAGCCGATATCGCAGGACCGAGCGGCGGGAACCAGCTCCAATTCGGCAGAGAGGAAATCCTCCTCCGTAACGCCGTATTTCTCATTTAAAAGCCTTAATATATTAAGCTTGACAAGCTCGCTGCCCTTATCGTCCTTAAAGGGATGAGAGCCGACAAGCACATTTAATTCCTCACCTTTTATTCCCTCGTTCAAGGGGCGTTTCACCTGTTCGGAAGCCAAATGCGGCAAAAGGTCGTTGATTACAAGCTTAGGCTCATCATCCTTTTCACCGATCGATACCTCTTTAACCGTGCCGTCCTTTAAGGCAAAAACGCCGTGGAGCGCAAGGGGCACCGCAGTCCACTGATATTTCTTAATTCCGCCGTAATAATGGGTTTTAAAAAGCGCCAATTCAAGGTCTTCGTAAAGGGGATTGGGCTTTAAGTCAAGGCGGGGTGAATCTATATGCGCCGCCGTGATGTTTACGCCCTTTTCCACAAGCTCTCTGCCGATAACCGCCAAGGCAACGGTCTTACCCCGATTGTTGATGTAAACCTTATCACCGGAATTATACTTCTTGCCGTAAACAAACTCGGTAAAGCCCTTTTCCTCCGCCATAGCAACTGCGGCTTTAACCGCCTCGCGCTCGGTTTTAGCGACATTTAAAAAGGATTTATAACCCTCGCAGTATTCGTCCGCCTTTTTTAATGCCTCCTCGCTTGATACAAGTCTTCCGTTTTTACGCTTGTAAAAAAGGCTTTCCTTTAATTCCTCTGATTTAGATTTTTCTGCCATTACAAATTACCTCCCGTAATTTCCTTTAATATATCGGAAAAGCGTTTTAAAAACGCATTCTCGTCATCATTATTATATAAAACATAATCCGCGTTTTTCTTAAAAAACTCCTCGTCCTTGCCCGCATTTATGCGAATTTCAGCCTCTTTTAGTGTTAGATTATCCCGCGCGATTATTCGCTTAAGCCTTATATCTTTATCGGCTAAAATTGCAACCGTTTTGTTGCAGATTTTATTAATACCGCTCTCAAAAAGGGTGGGCGCGTCAAGCAAGGTATCCTGTCCCGCCGCCTGTTTTACAACTAAATCGGCAATATAGGGCAAAATTGTTTTATTAAGCAGGTCGGTGCTTTCCTTGTCCTTAAAAGCCAAAGCAGCAAGTGCTTTTCGGTTCAAAGTACCGTCATCCAGTAATATATCCTCACCGAAGACAGAAACCAGCGCCTTTAAGCCCTCGGTACCCTTTTCTGTAGCCTCCCTCGCGGTTTTATCGCAGTTAATAACCTTAAAGCCGAAATTCTCGGCTGTTTTTGAAGCACTGCTCTTTCCCGAGCCTGTAGGCCCTGTAAGCCCTATTACAATACTCATAGCTTAATCACCTTGAACGCCGCCGCGCGTATAAGACGGTTATAAACAGCCAGCCCCACTCCGCTTTTGGAGGGCGCGTGAACATATATAGCATTAACTTCCAAAGCGTCCGCCTTGCGCAAAACCGAAAAAACACTGTGCGCAAGGGTGGCTTCATCATTCGCCGTTCCGTAGCAAAGCTTTGGTACGGTTATCCTGCTTTCTTCCTCTGAAAAGCATACCGCGGCGGCGTTTTCCTTTGAATTGACAAGCTCTGCAAACCGTTCGGAATCGCCCTCAACAAGATATGTTTCGGTTTTAGGCGCATAGTGCTTGTATTTCATACCGGGGGAAGAAACCTTTTCGCCCTTTTTCGGTTCCGCAAGCACCGCGCTGTCAACAGCAATATCGGGAAAAATCTCCTTCAGCTCTTCAAGGGTTACCGCCCCGGGTCTTAAAAGCCTCGGCGGGTTTGTGACAAGGGTAATAACGGTAGATTCGACCCCCACCTCACAGTCGCCGGACATTACAACTCCGTCGATTTTGCCGTCAAGGTCATCTATAACATACTGTGCCGCGGTAGGACTCGGTTTTCCCGAGGTATTAGCGGAGGGAGCCGCTAAGGGGACGCTGAGTTTTATTATCTCCCTTGCCGTTTTGTCCGAGGGCATTCTCACCGCAACCGTATCAAGCCCCGCCGAAACCCCTGCGGGAATTTTATCCGCGCGCTTAAGAATCATAGTAAAGGGCCCGGGCCAAAACCTTTCCGCCGCTTTATATGCCGAATCAGGTATGTCCCTTGCGACGGTTTTCAAATCCTCAATATCCGCAATATGTACTATAAGCGGATTATCCTGGGGTCTTCCTTTAGCCTCGAACACCTTTTTAACGGCGTCTTCGTCATAAGCAGACGCCGCAAGCCCGTAAACGGTTTCGGTAGGGATTGCCACAATTCCGCCGCTTTTAAGTATTCGTGCCGCTTGTTCTATGCCCTCTTTATCGGCTTTTAGCCTTTTAGTCCGCATTAAATTATCCCTCGTTTTCAGCCTTTAACGCTTCTGTTCTGTAGTGTGTGGTGAGCGCGTCCACAACCTCGTCAAGGTCTCCGTTTAAAATCTGCTCTAACTTATAAAGGGTAAGACCGATTCTGTGGTCGGTAACACGCCCCTGCGGGTAGTTGTAGGTGCGTATTCTTTCGCTTCTGTCCCCCGTTCCGACCTGTGATTTACGATCGGAGGCTATAGCCTCGTCGTGCTCTCTTTGAGCCGCGTCAAGCAGACGGGAGCGCAGTATTTTAAGGGCTTTGTCCTTATTTTTAAACTGGCTTCGCTCGTCCTGACACTCTACAACCGTTCCGGTAGGAATGTGTGTAACCCTTATAGCGGAGGAGGTCTTGTTAATATGCTGACCGCCCGCGCCCGATGAACGGAAGGTATCTATTTTAAGGTCGGCGGGGTTTATTTCAAGCTCGACTTCCTCTGCCTCGGGCAAAACCGCCACGGTGACGGTCGAGGTGTGAATACGGCCCTGTGTTTCGGTATCCGGCACCCTTTGAACACGGTGAACGCCGCTTTCGTACTTAAGCCGGGAGTATGCCCCCGAGCCCTCTATCATAAATACGATTTCCTTATATCCGCCAAGCTCGGTTTCGTTGGCGTTTATAACCTCAATGCTCCAACGCTTCGATTCGGAATACATGGTATACATTCTGTAAAGGGAGCCGGCAAAAAGAGCCGCTTCCTCACCGCCCGCACCGCCGCGGATTTCCACAATAACATTCTTCTCATCATTGGGGTCTTTCGGAAGAAGCAAAATTTTAAGCTCCTCGGAGCAGCGTTCAATATCCGCCTTAGCTGTCTTAAGCTCCTCCTCGGCAAGCTCCTTAAAGTCCTTGTCAAGCCCGCCTTCGGAGAGTATTTCCAGCGCCTCTTTTTCGGAATTTTTAGCCGCCGTATATTCGCGGTATTTTTCGACTATAGGGGTGAGCTCCGCGTGCTCCTTCATTAATTTTGTAAAAACCGCGTTATCAGCCGCCGTCTCGGGTCGGGACAGCTCTACCGCAATCTGTTCATAACGGTTTACAACCGTTTCAAGCTTATCAAACATTATTCTTCTCCGTCTGCTTTAATTATTTTTTTAAGGCTTTTTTCCGCCTTTACCCTGGGCACCATTACCTCTCTGCCGCAACCGTCGCACTTAAGGCGAAAGTCCATCCCTATCCTTGTAACCGTAAAGGTATTCGCCCCGCAGGGGTGATTCTTTTTCATTAAAAGCCTGTCGCCGACCTTTATATCCATACAAATACCTGCCTTTGCTCATATCTGTATTATTATATACCAAATAACCCGCAAAGGCAAGTATGTTAAACAGAAATCTCGATTTCTTCGGAGAGCGCAAAGGAATAGATTATTTTTTGCCTGACCTTTTTTTCAAAAATCTTCTCACAGGCGGCGGCGTATATTGATAACTGCTCCCCGTAAGCGGTGGCAAGGTCGGCGGGATTATCTGTGCGGTCGGTTTTAAAATCCACAACTATGATTTCACCCTTTTCCTCAAAGCAAAGGTCAACCGCTCCCTGAACGATTACCTTTTCATCGGAAAAAGCATCCTTTAAATCAGGGTCAACTGCCGACACCGGCACCTCGGTCAAGAAACGCATTTCCCTTTTAACAAGGGGCGAAGCCTTTATTCTCGCGAAAAGCGGGCTGTCAAAAAACGCCCTCAGCTTTTTGCGGCTTACCGCCTTTGCCTCCCGTTCCGAAATATACTGCCACTCGTAAAGCCGCTCTATTTCAGCCTCAATATCATCGGTTTTATTAAAATCAATAAATTCAATAATCTTGTGGGTGGCAGTTCCCCGCTCCGTCGCGGTTATTCCGCCGTCACTCATAAAGGCGGGGCGTGCGGAAAAGGCGTATTTTTCACTTTCCGCCTTGTTTGCAAGGGCTGAAACCGAGCATTTAGCCTCTATTTCAAAAAGCTTTTCATAGGGGTAAGCGTAGCCTATGTTTTCTCTTATTCTTTCTGATAATTCCTTGTCGACTGCGGGCAAAGCTGTATTAATCTCGATTGATTTTTCCTCTTCGACCGACTCGGAAACACTTATGGCTATTCGGCTTTCGGTGATTTCGGGAATAATACTGTCGCCCTCTCCCCTTAGCTCCTTGCCGTCAGGATGAATAAGGGCGGTCTTAATAAGCCAATCAAAATATGAGGTCATACTGTTGAACATATTATCCGCTCTGCCTTCGGACAAAATAAGCTCGGAAAAACAGCTTTTAAGCTTGTCGTCAAGCTTACCTACAGAGGCGGTAAAGTGCAGCTTATCCTGTGCCCTTGTCATTGCGACATACAAGAGCCTCAATTCCTCCTGGCGCGTGTTATTACGAGTACTGTCTAATATAACCTCTCTTGCGACGGTTGTACGCTTTTCTCCGCGAATTTCGTCATAGTATTTAAAGCCTATTCCGTAATCGGCGGAATAAAGGGCGGAATTCCTTGAATCGTTATCGTTAAAGCTTTTTGCCGTTTCCGCAATTATACATACCGGGAACTGCAGTCCCTTTGAGGCGTGTATACTCATAATCTTAACTGTATCCCCACCGGACAAAGCCGCCGCTGATTTCATTCCGTTTTCCGACTGTCTTAAAACGAAATTCACAAATCCACCTATTCCCCCCGTACTGTCCGCCGTGTACTGCTCCGCTAAGGAAATAAGCATTAAAAGATTGTTGTGTCGGCGTTCGCCGTCCTCCCTTGCCCAAACCGTGTTAAGGTAGTCGGTATCCTCAAGCAGTCTTGAAATAAGCTTAGGCAGGGTGAGGGTTGCGGCAAGTATTCGGTACTTTTCAAGCCCTTTTAAAACCTCGCCGCAGCGGTCATCCCCGCTTTCCGAGGAGAAAACAAGGGCGGAATATAGGCTCCCCTCCCGCCTTCTTATGCGGATATTCGCCGCGTCCTCGGCGGTAAATCCGAAAATCGGCGACAACAGCACCGATAACAGCTCCACATCCGAATCGGGGTTATCGATAATTTTAAGCAGAGACAAAAAGACCGATACCTCCGAGGTCTCGGCATAACCCTCTAAGGTGTAATTTACAGGTATGCCGTTTTTTCTCAACTCCTCGGCGAGAATAGCCGCCTTTGCTTTGGTGTTTCTAAGGAGTATTGCAAAGTCGGAAAAATTCGCCTTTCTAAGGGTCTTTTCGTCCTGTCTTATGCACTTGCCCGACTCCATAACGCGCCTTATATAATCGGATATATGCGTAGCTTCTGTACGGAGCGACTCTTCGGAATTTCCCGTGTTTGTAACAATTTCAAAGCTTACGGGAAGCTCCGGCGGGTCGGGATAACGGGCGGCGGGGATAAGCCTTTCCTCCTCGTCATAAGCTATATCCCCTGTTTTCTCGGTCATAAGCCGCTCAAAGAAGTAGTTTATGTATTCGCATATTTCCCTGCGGCTCCTAAAATTACAACCTAAAATTATCTTTTTGGGGTCGCTTTCCGCCGCCTTTTCATAAGGAACGGCGGCGTTAATTTTATTAAGAAAGTTTGTTGGCTTAGCACCCCTGAAGCCGTAAATACTCTGCTTAACATCCCCTACCGCAAACAGCCTTTCTCCCCTATTTGAAAGAACATAGAAAAGCATATCCTGCAAATCGTTGGTGTCCTGATATTCATCCACCATAACCTCGTCATAGCGGGAAAGCAGTTCTTCCGCTCCCGCGGCAGGCAAAACTCCGTTATTTGTTTTTTCGCACAAAAGCCTCAAAGCCAAATGCTCGATGTTGTGAAAGGTAAAGGTGTTTCGCCCGAGGTATTCATTAAACAGCCTGTTATCCAGCTCATTTAAAATTTCGGTAAGCAATAAGACCTTGCCGTAAATATCGGCATGTTGCTTTTTGACGCCGTCTATGCCGTCAAAAAACAGTTTTTTTAGATTTTCGGCAAGCTTTAAAATATAGTCCCTTGCCGCCTTTGCCGCTCTGCCGAGCTCCCCGTTTGCACGGGGAATAGACGGCAAATTAAAGACGGTCAGCACATTAAATATGCTGTCCCAATCCCCGCTTTTTGCCGCGTCATAAAGCTTAGCCTCTTCCTCGGCGGCGGCATTAAAGCAAAAAGCGTATTTATCGTACGCCTTTTCATCCTCAAAAAGCGCGTCAAGTACCGCCGCGTTGACCCTCTGCATTTCCTTTGCGGTATTTAAAGCCTTATTTACGCAGTATTTATACCATTCGTTTTCGCCGCCGAAGCAGTCGGGATTATACGCAGAGGAAAGTGAGTCAAACCACTCGGTCGGAAAGGCTAACTGGCGGCTGTAATCGTACATTTTAAGAATATAGTCGGAAAAATTGCCGTCATCATACTCCGCGCCGACTAAGTCGAGCAGTTCAAAAAAGTCCTCCCCGCCCTTTTCGTAGTATTCGTTAAGCAGGTCGGCAAGCACACCTTCGTTTACCGCCTTAAGGGAATTTTGCTCGCTTATTTTAAAGTCGGGCGATACCCCCGCACGCTCAAAATTTTCCCTTACAAGGTCAATACAAAAGGAGTCGATAGTGCAGATTTTTGCCGAGGACAAAAGCTTTCTCTGCTTTAAGAGCCCTATGTCGGAAGGATTGGCACGGCATTCCGAATCAAGGCGTTTTTCAATTCTCGTCCGCATCTCGGCGGCGGCGGCGTTGGTAAAGGTCACTATTAACAGCCTGTCGGCGCTTATGGGATTTTCCCTGTCGCTTAAAAGCCTTACAACCCTTTCAACAAGCACCGCCGTCTTGCCCGACCCGGCGGCGGCGGAAACCAATACGTTGCCCTTAGTATCAATAGCCGCCTGTTGTTCGGGGGTAGGATTAAATGCCATTTGTCTTCTCCTCCCTTATTTTATTTATCACTTCGTCATTTTTATAATTCGGCACCTTGTCACAGGGGGCGTTTTCTCTGCCGCAAACCGCCGCGTAATCGCAGTATTTGCAGGCGGGGGTTTCTCTGCCGTCAAGGGGGCTTACGGCGATGTCTCCGCTTAAAATACCGTCTCCCGTCCGCTTCATCAGGGTCTCGATATAATCGAAAATCTCGCTGAAATCCTCTTTGCTTACAAAGGAAGTGCATCTTTTATCCAATGCTCCGCTTTTTGTAATTGAATATTTCGGTACAAACTCTCCCTGCATATCCCTGTCCATAGCAGATACAATATCTTTTTCCGAGCGGATAAGCCCGTTCATTGCCATACCGTTATCACTAAGGTCGCGTTTTGAGGGCATATACAATATTCCCGCCGCTTTTTCGTCATCCCTTACGCCCGCTCTGACCACGGCGTAAAGGTAAATCAGCATTTGAAGATTAAGCCCGAAAAGAATATCGGGCAGTTTAAAGCTTTTTCCGCCGGTTTTATAGTCGATTACCCTTATGTAGCCGCCGTATTCGTCCACCCTGTCGATACTGCCGACTATGTTTATATCCCCTTTATCAAAGGGGATTTTAAGCTCGGGGATATTCCCGCCGTTACCGATTTTAAGCTCACAGGCGACAGGCTCAAACCCGCTTTGGGCAAACTCACGGGAAAGCTGAAGCACCACCGCCTTAAGGGCGCGGGAAATGCGGGATACCAGGAACCTAGACCGTTCGGTTTCGACTGCACGGTAGCCCGAAATTCCGTCAAGGTATTCGTTTATATAATTATCCACAAGGGAATTAATCTCGTTTTCGGATAAATCGGCTACACCCTTTTTGTAAATACCGACTATCCTTTCAAGCACAAAGTGGACTATCGTTCCCCGCTGTAAAACATCAAACTCCGCGGGTTTTATTCTTTTAGCCGAAAGCCCGTACCTGCAAAAATAGGAAAAACGGCATTTGTGGAAGGTATCAAAGCGGGAAGCCGACATTGTAATGCTTTTACCGAAAAGCTTTTCGGCGGTCTCTTTTGACAGCCTTTGCGGCGCGCCTGACAGCATTTTAGAAAGATATTCGAGTTTTTCTTCTTCTCTGCTTCCCTTAAGGGCGCACTTCAGGGTTTCGCCGTCTGCCGTGCGTCTTCTTCGGCAGTACTGCGAATAGGCGCTCGCGGCAGTTTCCGGCAGATTTTCCCCGCTCAAATTTTCCTGCGGCTCTAAGACGGTTTTACAGCCCAAATTCTCGGCAATTTCCGCTACAAAGGCGGAGGGCTCCGACTCCTCGCCCGTCAGCGAATGGGTAGCATAGGAAATATACAGCCTGTCGGACGGACAGCAGAGGTTACAGTAAACAAGATAGTTTTCGTCCACGACAGAGGAAATTTGATTGTCGGGGATTACTATGCCGAGCTCAATAAGGCTTTTTCGCTCGGTAACCCCTAATATCCCCGAATTTGAAAGTCCTTTGGGAAATACTCCCTGATTATCCCCTAAAATAAAGGCAACCCGCGGTCTTGACGGGCGTATTCTGTCCGCCGCGCCGAATGTGACCTCGTCGAGCATACGGGGAATTACTCCCACGCTGTCAAGGGAAACCGAAAGAGACAGAGCCTCGAAAAATTCCTGCCCTTTAATTTCACGGCTGCCGAAACAAACCGCCATACTGTCAAGCAGTTTCATGTATCGGTCATAGCTTTGCTTTAAAACATCGCTCCTAAACTCGGCGCCCTCGCTTTTAAACCGCTCGGAAAGCTTTGCCAGCTTTTCTGCGGCGTTACAGCTTTCAAGCAATTCAACAACCGCACGGGACATATCCTCGGCAGTACCCCTGAATTTTTCCTTAAAGGCGTAAAGGGGCGCCGCCGCCTTTTCCCTTAAGCTGTTTATTTTTTCAAGGGCGGCTTTATCCGCACCTTTTCCCTCGTCCTCCGAAACAAAACCCCTTGGGTCCATTGTCCAGTCGGTTTGCCACTTAGAGCCGTCAATATTCCAAAGGTAAACATAATTTTCGAGCGCCGAAATTTCCTCCCGTGAAAGCGTGCCGAGACCCGTTTTGTGAAAGCGCAAAATGCTGTCGCTTGCAGGTCTTAAAGCAAATTCCAAAGCGGCATTAACCGCCGCAGCGGCGGGAAATGCGGATAGCGGCTCTCGCCTGTCGCCGAAAACGGGCACTCCGTTTAGCTTACAGGCGGCGTAAACGCTTTCCTCATATTTTTCCGCGTCCCTCGCTATTATTACAAAATCTCGGTAGCGATAGCCCTTTTCACGCACAAGCCGTCTTATAGTTCTTGCGGCAAACTCCGCCTCGTCCGAGTGGGTTGCGGCGGCGCAAATCGTAATATCTCCGCTTAGCTCCGGCAGTTCAAAAGCTCCGCCCGCCAAAAGCCTTTCCAGAGCCGACATATCCTTTGAGTTGTAGCGGCTTTTTTCAAGCACCAAGGGCTTGTCCTCCGCCACCGAAAAGCGTGCGGCGGATTTTCTAATCCTCTCTGCGGCGGCTCTTATATTCATAAACACATTGTAATCGCTGTTAAGCGCGGGGTCATTAGTAAGGCTTACAACAACATCGTCCGCCTGAGCCAAAATTCGGTCAATTATCTTAAACTGCTGACCGGTAAACCCCTTAAAAGAATCCAAAATAACGGTTTTATTCTCGAAAAAGCGGAAATTTTCAAGCTGTCTATACAGCTTTGTGAGACTGTCGGCAGGGTCGATAAACTGCTCGCCCGTAAGCGTGTCATAGGTCTCATATATAACCGCTATATCGTGAAGCTTGAGTGAAAGAGAGGAGCCGGTTGTCTCCTCAGACGCTTTTTTCAGGTCTTCGGCTGTAACGGTATTTATTTTAAACTCGCCAACGGTATCAAGCATAGTCTTAGCAAAGAAAACCGAATGACAGTATCTGCGCCAGATTTTAAGCCTGTCCGCCGCCGCTGACAGAGCGCGGTTCATAAAAATAACCTTATCGGCTTCGGTGAGGGTGACCCCTGCGATACCGCCCACCGCTCGCCCGACCTCATCGCAGAGCCTTGAAAAGCTCATAACAGAGACGCTGAGCGCCGCCTTATCTCCGAGGGTTTTAAGCACCGCCCGCTCGCTTTCAAAGGAAAACTGCTCAGGCACAATCAGAACGGTATTTTTACCGCTCTCTGCCAATTTCTTTACAGTATTAAGCACATTATAGGTCTTTCCCGAAGCAGGCCGCCCGAAAATAAATTTAAGCATAAAAACCACCGTTACTTTCCTATAAAAGCCTCCCTTGTCTAAAGGGAGGTGGCAGCCGTAGGCTGACGGAGGGATTCAATCAAATTTCTGCAAACTTCTTATCCCCCAGTCACGGCTTCGCCGCGACAGCCCCCTTTAGGCAAGGGGGCCTTTTGTATAATAATATCATTTTATATTAATATTTTCAAGAAATATCAAAGAAAAATAAGCGGCAAGATAAGATAACCGCAGACGGCGGGTATGCCGAACACGGCAGAGCCTGTAACCGTATACCAGTTTACAGGGATATGCACCCCTGTAAACTTTGCGGTAAGGTCTATTACCGCCATTACGGCGATACCCATAAACGCGTTTAAAATCAGGCTTTTAAAGGGCTTTCCAGTCTTTGCGGAAAAAATCAAAAGCACAAGCGCCCCTATTGCAATCACGGCTATCCCGCCGTATTTTAAAATATCCATACCCTTCACCCCATAAATAATATGAGGAAATGGACAGATTAATGCAAAAAAGCCCCCTGACTTATAAAGGGAGCTTTAAGCTTAACATTTGTAAATTGAGCCTTCGTAGGGGACGATGCCCACATCGTCCCGCAGGGAAAGCTTTATTTAGAAGAAATATACTCATCAATCGCTTTGGCGGCGGTTTTGCCCGCGCCCATTGCGAGAATAACGGTAGCGGCGCCTGTTACGGCGTCTCCTCCCGCGTAGACACCCGCCTTAGTGGTAGCGCCTGTCTCCTCGTTTACGATTATGCCGCCGCGTCGGTTAACCTCAAGTCCCGCGGTGGTGGATTTAATAAGCGGGTTAGGCGAAGTACCTATAGACATAATAACGCAGTCGGCGTCTATATCGTACTCACTGCCCTCAATAGCAACGGGGCGCGCACGGCCCGACTCGTCAGGCTCCGAAAGCTCCATTTGCTGACAGCAAACGCTTTTAACCCAGCCGTCCTCGCCGTTAATCTTAACGGGGTTGGTAAGGAATTTGAATACTATTCCCTCCTCCATAGCGTGCTCAACCTCTTCACGGCGGGCGGGAAGCTCATTTTCGGTACGGCGGTAAACCACCGTAACATCGGCACCTAAACGCTTGGCGGTTCTCGCCGCGTCCATAGCAACATTTCCGCCACCGACAACCACCGTCTTTTTAGCGTGCATAACGGGTGTGGCGCTGTCCTCATTATAAGACTTCATAAGGTTATTTCGTGTTAAGAACTCGTTTGCGGAGTAAACGCCGCAGAGCGCCTCGCCTTCAATACCCATAAACCTCGGAAGTCCCGCGCCTGAGCCGATAAATACAGCCTCAAAGCCCATATCGAACAGCTCGTCAACCGTTACGGTCTTGCCGATTATAACATCGGTCTGTATCTCAACGCCCAATTTCTTAAGCCCGTCAACCTCTTTTTTAACGATTTTTTTAGGCAGACGGAATTCGGGAATGCCGTAAACCAACACGCCGCCAGCGGTGTGGAGAGCCTCAAAAACAGAAACCTTATAGCCTTTTTTAGCAAGGTCGCCCGCGCAGGTAAGTCCCGACGGGCCCGAGCCTACCACCGCAACCTTATGACCGTTAGAGGCGGGTACCTCTACATTATCCGAGGAATGTTCATTGTGCCAGTCTGCAACAAAGCGCTCGAGTCTGCCGATACCTACAGGCTCGCCCTTTATTCCGCGAACGCATTTTGATTCGCACTGTGTTTCCTGGGGGCATACTCTGCCGCAAACCGCAGGAAGGCTTGAAGACTTTGAGATAACCTGATAAGCGCCCTCAAAATCCCCCTCCTTTATCTTCTCAATAAAGAGAGGGATATGTATGTTAACAGGGCATCCCGAAACGCAGGGCATATTTTTGCAGTTAAGACAGCGCATAGCCTCGTTTAGAGCTACTTCCTCGCTGTAGCCTAAAGCCACCTCGGAGAAATTGTGATTGCGGACATTAGGGTCCTGAACCGGCATTTCATTCTTTTTAAGACTCATATTAGCTGCCATTATTCTGCCTCCTTTTTAAAGAGATTGCAGGTTTCCTCATAGGCGTGGTGTTCAAAATCACGGTACATAGCGCCGCGCTTCATTGCCTCGTCAAAGTCAACCTCAAAGCCGTCAAAGTCAGGTCCGTCAACACAGGCGAACATTGTTTTACCGCCTACGGTTAATCGGCAACCGCCGCACATTCCCGTGCCGTCAATCATAATCGGGTTCATGGAAACAACGGTTTTTACACCCGCAGGCTTTGTAACCCCGACAACGAATTTCATCATAATAAGCGGCCCTATTGTGATAACCTCGTCATAATTCTCGCCCGCCTCGATAGCCTCTTTAAGGGGAACTGTAACAACTCCCTTTGTACCGTGGGAGCCGTCATCGGTCATAACGGTAAGCTTATCCGAGCAGGCGGCAAACTCGTCCTCAAGGATTACCAAATCCTTATTTCTGAAGCCGATAATGGAGTGAACCTCACAGCCCTGCTCGTGGAGCTTCTGCGCTACAGGCAGAGCAATAGCACAGCCAACGCCGCCGCCCACAACACAAACCTTGCGAAGTCCCTCGGTCTCGGTGGGTTTGCCGAGAGGGCCCGCAAAATCTGCAAGGCAGTCGCCTACCTCTTTATGGTTCAGCCTCTCGGTAGTAGCGCCCACAATCTGGAAAATAATTTTAACGGTTCCGTTAACCCTGTCACACCCCGCAACGGTAAGCGGAATACGCTCGCCGTCCTCATCGGTGCGCAGAATTATGAACTGACCCGCCTGAGCCTTGCGGGCAACCAGCGGAGCCTCAATGTCCATCATGGTAACGGTGGGATTGAGGGCTTTTTTGTTAACAATTTTAAACATCGTTTTCAGTCCTTATTGAATTTTAAATCAGCGTCTTCCTTACAGAAGGCGCTGATATATTTTATAACAAAATCAATTAAAAGTCAACCTCTGTGCCGTAATAAGTGCATTTAAAGAGGCGTGCCATAGTCTTGGGGTCGATAGCGCGGGGATTGGAGCCTGTGCAGGCGTCGCCTACGGCGTTAACCGCAATTTCGTCAACCTTAGCGTTAAATTCAGCCTCGTCAACACCGAATTCCTTTAAGGTGTGGGGAATGTTAAGCTTATCGTTCATACCGTCGATAAGAGCGCAGAGGTTTTCGATAAGCGCCTTATTGCTGTTACCGGCAAGACCCAACATTCTCGCAATGTCGGCATATCTTTCAGCCGCTCTTTGGTCATGGGCGTTATATTTAATAACATAGGGCAGATAAATAGCGTTTGCACAGCCGTGGGGCAGGTGCTGATTTGCCATAGCGCCCTCGTGGAATGCCGCGCCGGTCTTATGAGCCATAGAGTGAACTATTCCGAGCAGAGCGTTTGAGAACGCCATACCCGCAAGGCACTGGGCGTCGTGCATCTGAGCGCGGGACTCCTTATTGCCCTTGTAGGAAGAAGGCAGATAAGCTGTAACCATTTCAATCGCCTTCATAGCAAGGGCGTCGGTATAGGAATTAGCGACGGTGGAAACATAAGCCTCAACCGCATGGGTAAGTGCGTCCATACCTGTGTGAGCAACAAGCTTCTGGGGCATAGTCTGCGCAAGCTCGGGATCAACTATAGCTACATCGGGGGTTATGTTAAAGTCCGCAAGGGGATATTTAATACCCTTTGAGTAATCGGTGATTACCGAGAAAGCCGTAACCTCGGTAGCTGTGCCCGAAGTGGAAGAAATCGCGCAGAATTTAGCCTTTGTGCGAAGCTCGGGGAAGTTGAAGGGAATGCAAAGGGATTCAAAGGTAACCTCGGGATACTCATAGAAAGCCCACATAGCCTTAGCCGCGTCAATAGGCGAGCCGCCGCCGATGGCAACTATCCAGTCCGGCTCAAACTTGCGCATAGCCTCAGCGCCGCGCATAACGGTCTCAACCGACGGGTCGGGCTCTACACCCTCGAAAAGCTCAACCTCCATACCCGCCTCTTTAAGGTAGGCTACCGCCTTGTCAAGGAAGCCGAAGCGCTTCATAGAGCCTCCGCCCACAACTACGATTGCCCTTTTGCCCTTAAGAGTCTTAAGATTTTCCATTGCGTTTTCGCCGAAATATACATCTCTCGGCAAAGTAAATCTTGCCATTTTAATTCCTCCGTTTTTTTCAAAGCTTTAGCCTTGATATTTGATTAAATTATACATCTTTTAATTAAAAACGGGAAATACTTTTATTATATGTGTGGTATAACAGATAAGATATATTATACTGTTTATCGGGCTTCAACCGATATAACGGTCAAAATTTCCCCGTCAACCTTGAATTTTACCTCATATTTGCCAAAGGCAAAGCCGTAAACCCTTTCGGGGTCATTTTGATAACGGGGACGGGGGTCTTCGGCAAGTATCCCTTTAAGGGCGTCGGTCAAATCATCAGGGATAGTTTTTAAAATGCTTTCGGGTATTATAACCGCAAGCCGCTGACCGTAAAGCCTGTCCGCAAAGCCGCAGACCGCATTTGAGTAAGAGTCCGCAAAGGTTAAATAGGGCTTTATATCAAGTATGGGAGTGCCGTCAACTATATCAATTCCCGAAACCTCCAAAACAGGGCCTAATTTTTCATCAAGCACTACCCGATCAAGCTTAACTGCCGACATACCGATAGGATTCGGTCGGTAGGGCGAGCGGGTAGCAAATACTCCTACCCGCGTGTTGCCGCCAAGCCTCGGAGGGCGGACGGTAGGCGACCACTCATCCCTTTCGGAACGGGAAAAAAGCCACAAAAGCCAGATATGGGAATATTCGCTTAGCTCCTTAACCGCCCTATAATCGCGGTAGGGCGGTTCAAAAACCACCCTGCCCTTTAATTCCTTAACAATTCCGCTTTGGCGGGGAATACCGAATTTATCGGGAAAATCGGTATAGATCCTCGCAATCGGTTTCATTGTATACTCTTTCATAATTATTGCGTATCCTCTGCTTCCGAGGAGGAGGCGACTGCAGAAGACGAGGGAGCCGACGGTTCGGCAGGCTTTGAGGATTCGGTCGGTTTCGAGGAAGCCGCGGACTCGTCAGGCTGGCTTGACACAGTTACATTACTGCTTTCGGAGGGCGTTGTCGGCTCTGTCACAGTACTCTCGGCAGGTGCAGAGGGTGTTTGTTGTGACGAGGTGTCCGAAGCTACAGAGGAATTGTCGGTTATCGCTTCAGAGGAAACCACACTGCTCGATTCGCTTGAAGAACTGCTTTGATAAATGGGATTATCCATTCTGCCGTTCTTTTTATAATACCCGATTCCCTTTTTGACTACATTCTCGCTGTCCTCAAACTCCTTCTTTTCGAGGTCCTTATGGACATCCCGCATAACCTCTTTCCAAATTTTCGCGGCACCTCCGCTGTTAACCTTGCTCTGTAAATCAAAGCCGTACCACACCGAGCCGATATAATACGGTGTGCCCGCAACCATCCAAAGGTCATTGGATTCGCTGGAGGTGCCGGTTTTCGCGTACGCCTTCATAGAGCTGTAGCCCGCGATCGAGCGTCCCGTACCCTCGCTTCCGTAAACAACCTCTTCAAGGAGATGATTCATTATGGTGGCGGAATCCCTTCCTATTACCTGCTCGCCCGTATCGTCATATTCGAGTACGATCTCTCCGTTGGGGCGTTCCACCTTATAGTATGTTGTGGGCTTGTGGTAAACCCCCTGATTGCCGAAAATAGCGAAGGCGGCGGCAGATTCGGTGGTGGTAAGACCGTAGTTTGTGCCGCCCAAAGCCAAAGCGGATAGGTTTTTGTCCGCCTCTACCAAATGCTCACAATGAAGCTTATTTACGAGAAAATCGTAGGAGGTCTCGATCCCTATCTCCTGCAAAAGCCTCACGGGAATAGTATTCATAGATTTTCTGATAGCGTAATTAAGGCTTACGGTACCCTTATAATAGCCGTACCACTCCTTAGGTCCGCTTTTACCGCCCTCATAATAGTTTTTAATCGGTTGGTCAAGGACGCTTGAGGTGTAATTTACAATATCCCTGTCAATGGCAAGGGCATAAACGCCTATCGGCTTCATTGTGGAGCCGGGCTGTCTCGGTGAATCGGTTGCACGGTTAAGACCGCGGTTGGTGGTCTTCTCCCCCGCTCCGCCGACTATGCCTACAATATGTCCGCTGTAATCCATCACGGTCATAGCCGACTGCACATGAACGGTCTCGCCGTTATCATTTTTCTTAGTCTGTGAAAAATAGGTATCAATATCCGTGTATACCTCTTCCATTTTAGACTGAATTTCGGGCTTTACGGTGGCGTAAATCTTAAAGCCGCCGTTATAAAACATTGTTGAAGCCATAGAGGTATTGAGATTGTATTTTTCCGCCAAATCGCCGATAACCTGATCGATAAGCGCGTCCACAAAATAGCTGTTTATTTCTATTTCCAAATCATCCTCCCTTGAATCGTCTAAAACAAGAGGGGTATTGTACGCCTGGTCGTATTCCTCATAGGTTATTTTACCAAGCTCCAGCATTTTATCAAGCACCGTTCTGCGGCGCTCGGTATTCGCCTCGGCTCCGCTTACGGGATTGTATTCGGTGGGGTTTTTGGTAATAGCCGCAAGTGCCGCGCACTCTGTAAGGGTAAGCTCGCTTACATCCTTGTTAAAATAATAGTTTGAGGCGACCTGTACGCCGCAGATGCCGTTGCCCAACGCAATGGTGTTTAAATATGCCTCCAAAATCTCGGTCTTATTAAGCTTGCGCTCAATTAGCAGTGCGCGCACAATTTCCCTGAATTTGCGCATCACATTTCTGCCCTTATCGTTCGTTACATTTTTAATAAGCTGTTGAGTAATGGTTGAGCCGCCGAACTCGCTTGAATCGAATTTTAAAAGCTTATTTCCCACTGCCGCGGCGGTACGCTTCCAGTCAACGCCGCTGTGGCTTTCAAAACGCTCGTCCTCTATTGAAATAAAGGCGTCCTTCAAATACTGCGGAACCTTGTCTATTCCCACCCAGATTCGGTTTTCCGTACCGTGCAGACGCTGGTATTCCTCCCAGCCGCCCTTTTCGTTCTGAATGTAAATAACCGAGGTCATATTGATCTCCATATTGCGGACATTATCCACAATCTGATTAGAGGAGAAAAAGTCAATCTTGCGCTCCGACTTAATATATGTAGGTATCACGAAAATAAGGAAAACCGTGGTGATTACCAGAAGTCCCGATAAGAAAACCGTTAATTTTTTGAATACCTTTTCCATTATGTATTACCTCTCGCGAAGTGATATATATACCATTATACCATTACTGCAGTTATTTATCAAATATTTTTTAAACATTCATACTTTATTTAAAAATAAAAAGTATAATTTTTACAGGCGAACGGAGTGATAAAATATGTTAAAGCTGACAAACATCAAAAAAGATTATGTAACAGGCGACACAACCGTACACGCCCTTAAGGGCGTAAGTATTGAATTTAGGAAGAATGAATTTGTTTCAATTCTCGGTCAGTCGGGCTGCGGAAAGACGACCCTTTTAAACATTATCGGTGGTCTCGACAACTATACCGACGGCGACCTTATAATAGGCGGCAAATCCACAAAAACCTTTAAGGACAGGGATTGGGACAATTACCGCAACCACTCGGTGGGCTTTATTTTCCAAAGCTACAACCTAATCCCGCACCAAAGCGTTTTATCTAATGTAGAACTGGCGCTTACCCTTTCGGGGGTATCTAAAGCCGAACGCAGAAAGCGCGCAAAGGAAGCCCTCGAAAAGGTAGGACTTGCCGACCAGCTTAACAAAAAGCCCAACGAGATGTCGGGCGGTCAGATGCAGCGCGTAGCCATTGCCCGCGCCCTTGTAAACAATCCCGAAATACTCCTTGCGGACGAGCCCACAGGCGCCCTTGACAGTGAAACCTCGGTGCAGATAATGGATCTTTTAAAGGAAATTGCCAAGGACCGTCTTGTAATAATGGTAACCCACAACCCCGACCTTGC
>JAXJVI010000278.1:0-5178 GCA_036308615.1 Acutalibacteraceae bacterium
CAGGGAATACTTTTGGCTACAAATATTGACGCATCAACATTAGATTTAAAAGAGCGCGTAGTTGCTATAAACCGCGTTTCCAAGACCGTTAAGGGCGGACGCATTATGAAGTTTGCTGCTTTGGTGGTTGTTGGCGACGGCAACGGCATTGTAGGCTACGGACTCGGTAAAGCAGGCGAGGTTCCCGACGCTATCCGCAAGGGAATTGAAGACGCTAAAAAGAATCTTATAAAGGTATCCTTAAAGGGTACCACAATCCCGCACGAGGTAATCGGTGAATTCGGCGCAGGCCGCGTTCTCTTAAAGCCCGCGGCTCCCGGTACCGGCGTTATTGCCGGCGGCGCGGTTCGTGCGGTAGTAGAGACTGTCGGCATTTCCGACATTCGTACCAAGGCTTTACGCTCAAACAATCCTTGCAATGTGGTAAGAGCCACTGTAGCGGGTCTCGCTTCACTCCGCAGCGCTGAAGAGGTTGCTGCCGTAAGAGGCAAGTCCGTCAAGGAAATCATAGGTTAAGGAGGAGCAGCGTTATGGCAACAAAGAAGGCTGCCGGCCTTAAAATAAAGCTGGTAAAGAGCACAATAGGTGCTAAAAAGGATCAGATTGCTACCGCTAACGCTCTCGGTCTTTACAAAATCGGCGATGAGAGAATTCAGCCCGATAACGAGCAGACCAAGGGTAAAATCAATAAGATTTCCCATCTTATCGAGGTAAGCCCTGCAAAATAATCCTTTATCCGTAGTTTTTACGGAAATGCGGTTTAACCGCGCTAATTAAGCAAGGAGGTGCGAACAATGAAAATGCATGAATTAGCTCCGGCTTTCGGCTCTACTAAAGAGGCGAAGCGCATAGGCAGAGGTCACGGATCCGGAAACGGTAAAACAGCTGGTAAGGGACATAAGGGTCAGAAGGCCCGTGTGGGTCACGGTATGAGACCCGGCTTTGAAGGCGGTCAGATGCCCCTTCAGAGAAGAATTCCGAAGCGCGGCTTCAATAATATTTTTGCCGAGGAATGGGTTGCCATCAATCTCTCCGCTCTTGAAGTGTTCGAGGACGGCGCGACTGTTGACGCCGCAGCTTTGGCTGATAAGGGAATCGTAAAGAAGGCTAACCTTCCCGTTAAGGTGCTTGGCAACGGCAAGCTTACAAAGAAGCTCACCGTAAAGCTTAACGCTTTCTCTGCGTCTGCCGCTGAGAAAATTAATTCCGTCGGCGGAAAGGCTGAGGTGATCTAATGTTAGAAACATTAAGAAACGCCTGGAAAGTAAAAGAAATTCGCAATAAGATTCTTTTTACCGTTTTCATCATTTTGATTTTCCGTGTCGGTTCTGTTATTCCTGTGCCCTACATCGATGTTGCGGCACTGAAAGCAGCCAATGAAACGGGAGCTACAAATGAATTTTTCAGCTACCTGTCAATTTTAACCGGAGGCGGTCTTGAGTACGGCGCAATCTTCGCGATGTCGGTTACCCCGTACATCAACTCCTCCATTATAATTCAGCTTCTGTGCGTTGCTATTCCCTACCTTGAGCGCTTGCAGAAAGAAGGGGAAGAGGGACAGAAGAAGCTGGCGCAGATTACTCGCTATACAACGGTGCTTTTAGCGCTGATACAGGGTACTGCATATTTCTTCTATCTAAAGAACAGCAACTATTTAAGCGTGTCGGGCGGAGCTGTGGTTTTCGCGGCATTCGTTATAGTACTCGCCTTTGCGGCGGGCTCGGCGCTTGTTATGTGGCTGGGCGAGCAGATTGATGTTAAGGGTATCGGCAACGGTATCTCCATACTGCTCTTCGCGGGTATTCTTTCCCGCGGTCCCCAGGCTTTCGAGTATCTTGTTATGAACTGGGAGCTCCACAAGGTTGCGGTTATCGGAATAGTCCTTTTGTTCCTTGCGGTAATCGTGTTTATCGTTTGGATGACCGAGGCGGAACGCCGTATCCCCGTTCAGTACGCTAAGCGTGTTGTCGGAAACAAGATGTACGGCGGGCAGAACACACATATACCGATTAAGGTAAATATGTCGGGAGTTATGCCGATAATCTTCGCAAGCTCCATTTTGATGCTTCCCACAATGATTCTTTCCTTTATGAGGAATACCGAAGGCTTCTGGTACAAGGCTTTATCCCTTTTCAGCGTAAGAGGAGTGTTCTACGCGGTGGTTTATTTCCTCCTGATTATCGGATTCGCGTATTTCTATGCTACAATCCAGTTTAATCCGGTCGAAATGGCAAACAACCTGCGCAAGCAGGGCGGCGCGATCCCCGGAATACGCCCCGGAAAGCCTACATCGGACTTTATTTCAAAAATCCTGTCAAGAATAACCCTTATGGGAGCGCTCTTCCTGAGTGTGATTGCAATTCTTCCTATCGTTATCGGCTCTGTCGGCACAATCAATATTTCGCTGGGCGGTACTTCTATGCTGATTATGGTCGGCGTTGCGCTTGACACGGTTCGCAATCTTGAGTCCCAGATGATGATGCGTCATTATAAGGGATTCCTCGATTAAGAATAGGAGAAATGATATGAAGCTTATTCTTTTAGGAGCGCCCGGTGCGGGAAAAGGCACCCAGGCAGAGATAATCTCCGAAAAATACAATATTCCCACCATTTCGACAGGAAACATCATCCGTGCCGCCCTTAAAAACGGCACCGAAATGGGACTTAAAGCAAAATCATACATCGACGCGGGGGAGCTTGTTCCCGATAATGTTGTTATCGGCATTATTAAGGAGCGCTTAAGCGAAGCCGACTGTAAGGAAGGCTATATTTTAGACGGCTTCCCGCGTACGATTCCGCAGGCAGTCGCCCTTGACGATATGGGCTTTGTGATTGACGCCGCCCTCTCTATCGAGGTTGACGACGAGGAAATCGTAAAGCGTATGTCGGGCAGACGCGTTTGTGAAAAGTGCGGAGCCAGCTACCACACCGAGTTTAAAAAGCCCGAGGTAGAGGGTGTCTGCAATCTGTGCGGCGGTAAGCTTGTAATCCGTAAGGATGACGAGCCGGAGACCGTGAAAAACAGACTTAATGTTTATCACGAGCAGACCGAGCCGCTCAAGGATTTTTACAATAGCTGCGGAAAGCTGATTACTGTAGAGGGTCAGGATAAGGTTGAGGACACAACCCGCCTTGTGCTGGACGCACTGGAGAATCAGGTATGATAGTGCTCAAAACCGGCCGTGAGCTTAACATTATGAGGGAAGCTTGCAGAATATCGGCCGGAGCATTACTAACAGCCGGCAAAGCGGTGGAGCCCGGAGTTACCACGGCTGAGCTTGACCGTCTGGCGGAGGAATATATCCGCAGTCAGGGGGGCGAGCCCAACTTCAAAAACTACGAGGGTTATCCCGCTACCGCCTGTATATCAATCAACAACGAAGTGATTCACGGCATACCGTCCGCAAAGCGAAAGCTTCGCGCGGGGGATATAGTAAGTATTGACCTCGGCGCTAAGTTTGACGGTTATCACGGTGACAATGCCGCCACTTTCGCCTGTGGGGATGTTTCCCCCGAAGCGAAGCGGCTGATGGACGCAACCCGCGAAAGCCTTTACGAGGGCATTAAAGCGGCGCGCGCAGGCGGCAGAATCGGTGATATAGGTCACGCGGTGCAGGCGTATGTTGAGGCGAGGGGTTACACGGTTGTCCGTCAGTTTGTCGGTCACGGCGTGGGAACCCACTTGCACGAAGCTCCCGAGGTTCCGAATTTCGGCACACCGGGCAGGGGCGTTCGTTTAATGCCCGGAATGACAATCGCCATTGAGCCGATGGTCAATGCCGGAGCGGCGGGCGTCGAGGTACAGCCCGACGGTTGGACTGTTTTAACCAAGGACGGGTCATTATCCGCACATTTTGAGCATACGGTAGCGATTACCGCCGACGGTCCTAAGATTATGACCTTAATTTGAGGACTTAGTATGGTAGGACGAATAGTTTGTTCAAAATCAGGGCGCGATAAGGGATATTTTCTTGTGGTCGTAAAGGAGGAGGACGGTTTCCTTTTCGTCTGTGACGGTAAGGAGCGTCCGCTTAACAGACCGAAGCGGAAAAATCCCAAGCACTTAGCGCTTACTAATACCGTGCTTGATGACGGCAGTTACAGTACAGATAAATCGTTGAGACGCGCTCTCGCGGTTTACAGAGATTCCGTTTTGTAAAGGAGGAGCTAAAATGTCCAAAGAGGATATGATAGAGCTTGAAGGCGTAGTTGTTGAGGCAATGCCTAACGCAATGTTTAAGGTAGAAATTCAGGGGGGACATACTATTCTTGCTCACATTTCAGGCAAGCTGCGTATGAATTTCATTCGCATACTGCCCGGTGACAAGGTGACTGTTGAAATGTCTCCGTACGACCTCTCAAAAGGCCGTATAACCTGGCGAAGCAAGTAACAGTCAAAAATTTAAAGGAGGCAAAATCGAATGAAAGTCAGACCTTCTGTTAAAAAGATTTGCGAAAAATGCAAAATTATCAAGCGCAAGGGCAAGATAATGGTTATCTGCGAAAACCCCAAGCATAAACAGCGTCAGGGTTAATTGCGCGCGAGTAAAAAATATGGAGGTGCTTTGATAAATGGCACGAATTGCTGGTGTTGATCTTCCGAACGAGAAGCGAGTAGAAATCGGACTCACCTACATCTTCGGAATCGGTCTTACAACATCTAAAAAAATCCTTGCTGATACAGGAATCGATCCCGATACCCGCGTCAAGGACTTAACCGAGGACGATATTTCCAAGCTGCGTGAATACATCGACCATAACCTTCAGGTTGAGGGTGACCGTCGCCGTACCATCGCCTTTGATATTAAGAGACTTATCGAAATCGGAAGCTATCGCGGTCTGCGCCACAGAAAGGGTCTGCCCGTAAGAGGACAGCGCTCTAAGACTAACGCGCGTACACGCAAGGGTCCGAAGAAGACCATAGCTAACAAGAAGAAATAAGTAGGAGGAAGATAATATGGCTACTGCAAAGGGCAAGACGGCAGCTACACGCCGCCGCCGTGAGAAAAAGAATATCGAGCGTGGCTCAGCCCATATCCAGTCTACCTTCAACAACACTATCGTTACCATCACCGACACACAGGGCAACGCTCTTTCCTGGGCGTCTGCGGGTGAGTTAGGTTTCAGAGGTTCAAGAAAGTCTACTCCGTTTGCGGCACAGAGCGCGGCTGAAACCGC
>JAXJVI010000279.1:0-1830 GCA_036308615.1 Acutalibacteraceae bacterium
ATTATTTCGTCGGCTTTTTTATAATCTATACCGTAACTTTCAAGGGCTTTTTCTACCGTCGGCGTTTTTTTCACCAAAGCCTTATAATCAATGTTCTGAATTACGGTTGTGACTGTGCGCGGCTTTGTAAGGGCAATTACCGAGTAATAAAAGGGCACAAGGATGCAGATTAGAATTAAAAACAGATTCAAAAGCAGATATAAAAAATTGCCCGCCACACGGAATAGTTTTCTCGTCAAGGTAATCGCCCCCTTAAAATCAGTGCACTGTGGTTAATAGCTAAATTATTATAACATATAGGTAAATTTTTGGCAAGTTTGTTGACAAAATTGTAATTATTTTCAAAAAATCGCCCGCCTTCGTTAAAAAGGCAGGCGGTTTTAAAAGTTATTAATTCTGCATTTTAATCTGCTGACCCATAATCAGGGGATAGCGCGCAAGACGCGTGCCGTCAAGCTGCTCCCTGTGCATATCCACCGCCGTGATTTGGTGATTTTCATAGGTGGTGTAGTAATATATTCCTTTATTAGCGTTACAGCAGGAGGTGTAAAGGGTTATTTCGTATTCCCCTTTTGCCACCTCACAACAGCCCCTCTGCTGGTCGACAGAGCCCAAAATATGGAAAAACTGGCTCACGCTCTCGCTTTCCGAATCCCCCGAAACCGAATTCATTTTGGTAAAGGCAACCCTTACAAAGCGGGACTGGGAGGAAAGGTCTCCCGGAAGTCCCAAAGCTCCCATTCCTCGGCTGTAGGTTTTAAGGGAAAGCTTATCCGAAAATGTGTTTTCGGGCTGTCTCGGTGAGAGGTGCATATAATCGTTAAGCCGTGACATCTGCTCATCAAAGGGCGGGTTGTTGGTAAGCACACCTACGGGGTTATCGTATATTTTAAGCTCCTCTTTTACCGATTCTACGGTTACAGCGCCGTTTTTGTCGGCAATAATCCAATGAAGCTGAGCTACGGGCAG
This sequence comes from Acutalibacteraceae bacterium, assembly GCA_036308615.1. Taxonomy (GTDB): domain Bacteria; phylum Bacillota; class Clostridia; order Oscillospirales; family Acutalibacteraceae; genus UBA737. Next base: position 970 of record JAXJVI010000279.1, read on the forward strand.
CTTATCACTAAACGGAGTGTTCGTGATGTTGATATTTTGAAGCAGATTTTTAGCCTCGCTTACTGTGGCGCAACGGCTTAAAATCCAAGGTATAAACTCAAACTGCGCCACATTGTCCTTACCCTTAATTACATCTCGGTAATATGCGTTGCCCACAAAATTAAGCCCCGCCATACAAAGCCCCTTTTCGTTTACCGCGTCATAAAAAAGCGGAACATCGCCGACAATGTGCGCCATACCGATTATGGCGTAATGCTCCGAAAAATTTCCCCCAAAGCGGAAATTAAGCGGATAATTGCGGGGCATAACGGCCACCTCGTCCCCGTAGGAAAACTCGTAATCAAGGGTTCTTCCGAAATAAAAATCCTTTGTTTTATATGTTGCGGCTGTGCACATAAAATTACCTCCAAACAATGTTATTATTAACTAATTTCAGAATATTATAGCATAAAGGCGGGATTGAAGCTTTTTTCTGTAATATTTCCGGACCGGAACATTTTTCCGAAAAATTTATTCTTGTCTTAAATTTTCTTTCAAAGTTTTGCAACTGGAAATTAAAACTCTTCTAATACGCCCGCAAAGGTTTCTATTCTTTTTATATGTATCTTCATCAATTTCAAACAGATTATAACATACAATTTGTTTGAAATCAATGCGAAGCATTGTATATCATCAAAACGAAGTTTTGCATATCATCATTGCGAAAGCATTTTTTATACAGCCTGACGGCTGATGAGATGCAACACCGGCAACGCCGGTGTTGATGATATACACGCTTACGCGTGGTGATATACCAGTGCTTTCGCAATGGATAAAAAAATCTCGTTCCGAAGAACGAGATTTTTTGGAGCGGATAATGGG
>JAXJVI010000280.1:0-1719 GCA_036308615.1 Acutalibacteraceae bacterium
CAAAAGACCAAGATAACAAATGCCAATTATTACCAATGCACCTACCATGGGGATTACCTCTCTTTCTTACACTCTTATTATACCATAGTTTCGGGATTTTGTCAATAGGTAATATTGCACAAAGATTCGCGCGGAAAATTGTTGAAACTGTACAAATAACGGAAATTCCGCCCGGGCGCTGGTGCACGGGCGGTCGAAAAAAGCCCCCGAGATTTTTCTCGGGGGCGACCCTCAAGAGCGAGGGCAAGCCAAAGTGACTTTGTACTTGGTGCCATTGTGGACAAAGATAAACTCGCGCTCGGCGTTGGTGATGTCAAACTCACTCACTCCCATTGCGGTCAATCCCTCCATCATAGCAGAGCAGATTTGAGCCTTTTCGGGCTTTGCCTTTTTCTCTCTTTGGGTGAATTGGTAGGCGGTGGGCTTTCGGGGTGCTTGCCTTGCCTTTTTCGCACCCTTGGCAAGTTCGGGGTCTAACTCAAAAAGTTTCTCCCCTCGGTCTATCCTTTTATCGTCCTCGATAAGTTGGATAGCCTCTTCCCTTGTCAAGCCCAAAAGTGCTTGATGTTTTGCGATTAGTTTCTCGTCAAGAGCCATTGTGCTACCTCCTCTCTACGCTATTATTATAGCACATTTTAGAGGGTTTGTCAAGGGGATTTTTGAAATCCCCTTGACTTTTTTTGGCTTAGTCGATTTTCTTGAAATAAGCCTTGCGCTTATCCTCAATTCTCTCGACCTTATCGCCAATCATCTGGCGGACAAGAGCGGATACCCTCTGATTAGTCATATCCGCACACTCGGGAATGGACTTAATGAGGTCAGTAATGGTGTAGAGCTTACCGCTCTCCATACCCTCATAGATAGCATCCTGAGTGGACTTGTTGACTACCTGCTGAGCAGTGGGCTTTTTGTCAGCCGCATTCTTTTTCTCAAGCAGTTCGATCTCATGGTCAATAAACTTGACCTCATCCTCGGTGAGCGCATAGTTGCGCTTAATCTGCTCGAAATAGTCCTTCTTAGTCATCTTCTTAATGTTTGCCATAGTTATCACACTCCATATTCATTAGATTTTTTACTCAAGGGGTTTGGCTTTCCCTCTTGGTGTTTATATTATAGCACACTTTGTGCGGTTTGTCAAGAGGTTTTTGAAAAGTTTTTCAAAAATTTTTTGTGGTACTATCCTCAATGCGAATTGACCACATTTTGTCGCATTAAGAATGAGGAGATTTTTAACGAGGTTTTAACTCACCCTCGCCTCTTGACATTTATATTATAGCACATTGTGCTTTGTTTGTCAAGAGGTTTTTGAAAAGTTTTTCAAAATTTTTTCGGTGGACTGATTGCGCCTTGCGACTTACTGCCTCGCCCCTTGGACACTTATATAATATCACATTGTACTTGAAATGTCAATAGGTTTTTCGAAAGTTTTTTCGATTTGTGCAAACTGCACAATTCCGGGATTTAAATTCGTTGAAAGTTTGTGCAACTTTTCTCTTGACAAATTGCTGGGGGTATGGTATAATGGAAATAACGCGCCGCAGGAACGTGGGCGGCGCGTCGAAAAACCGCCCCCGACTTTTGCCGAGGGCGGTTCTTTTTTAATATCTGCGAGTGAACACCACAATGCGCTCCTCGATTTCGATTTCCTCGGTCTCATAGTGACCGCGCCAACCGCAGTAGCGGTCATCACATACCCACTTTTCGTGAGTTACCTTGATA
>JAXJVI010000281.1:0-3022 GCA_036308615.1 Acutalibacteraceae bacterium
ATATTAATTAACGGGGCTGTAAAAAATAAATCGGGGTTTGTAGAGCTAAAACGATAGCTGTTGTAGCCTCCCTTGCCTAAAGGGAGGGGGACCGCCGAACGGCGGTGGAGGGATACAATTTGGTTTCTGCAAGCCGAAATATCCCCCAGTCTCGCTACGCTCGACAGCCCCCTTTAGGCAAGGGGGCCTTTTATGCGCTCATTAAACACCCCCCACAAACCCCGATTTGTTTACAGCCCCGGGTAAATTCATAACAAAGCAATATATACAAAAATTAATATGTATTTAGTGCGCATTTATTAAAAATCGGAAATTTGCTTTAATATCCTAATGTTGTCTTGACAAGTTTTTTTTCTTGTGATAAAATTATCGGTATTAAGGAAGTGTGAACAATGTGTAAAGTTTTAGCCAAAGCTTCATATTACCGCTGTTCGGATGCGTCATACGCACCCTGTTATTTTTGCGCTTCCAAGGAACTCACCGTTTCGGACACTGCCTTTGCCGCAGTGTCTTTTTTCATAATTAACGCCGCAATTTTCCTAAAGATAATAATTAACCGAATTACAGGCGTTAATAAAAAGAAATATTGAAAAGCAATGAAGCTAAGGCTTCAAAAGTCGGGAAACTTTTTTACTTGACCCTGCTTTTCATATAAAAGCGGGGCCGTTTTTGATTTACGGTGTTTTTCAGCCGAAAAGGGCTGTTAAATATAATAATTTTGAAAGAGGTTGTTCAAAATGAAAAAATTGGCAAGATTTTTGAGCGCGGCTTTATCCTCCGCACTCATTCTTGGCGCTATGGCAGGCTGCGGCGGCGGCGAAAAGAGCGAGGTATTCCTCATCGGCTGCACAGGTCCGCTTACGGGAGACGCTTCGTCTTACGGTATTTCGGTTAAGCAGGGCGCTTCCCTTGCGGTTGAGGAAATCAACGCAAACGGCGGTCTTGAGGGTGTAAAATTTGAGTTCGATATGAAGGACGATAAGGCTACCGCCGAGGACGCAAACACAGGCTATGACGCACTTTACGACGCAGGTATGAAGATTTCTATCGGCGGCGTAACCTCCGGCTCCTGTGCGGCATTTGCTGAAAAGGCGGCTAAGGATAACATCTTTGTTATGACTCCCTCCGCTTCCGCGGCTGATGTAATCGCTAAGGGCGACAATGTCTTCCGCGTATGCTTCGGCGACCCCGACCAGGGTATTCTTGCCGCTGAGGAGCTTACAAAGAACTTTACTAAGATCGGTTGTATCTATGATACATCAGACCCCTATTCTTCGGGCGTTTATGACGCCTTCAAGGATAAGATGGCTGAGCTTAACACCGAATTCACCACCAAGACCTTCGATAAGGAAAACAACAAGGATTTCTCCACTCAGGTAGAGGCTCTTAAGGATTGCGATGTTATCTTCCTTCCCTTCTATTACACCGAGGCGGGTCTTGTTGCTAAGGCTTGCGTTCAGAAGGGCGTTACCGCCGAGCTGTTCGGCTGTGACGGTCTTGACGGTATCGCTTCTCAGATAGACAGCACCGTTACCAACAAGATCCGTTACATCACTCCCTTCGATGTTGCAAGCACCGATGAAAAGGTTGCAAAGTTTGTAAGCGACTATAAGACCAAATACGGCGCAGAGCCCGACCAGTTCGCGGCTGACGGCTACGACGCTGTTTATGCAATTTACAACGCTATGAAGTCTGCGGGCGTAAAGGACGCTTCCATTTCCGCAAGTGACCTTTGCGACAAGATTGTTGAAGCAATCACCGCTTCCGACTTCTCATACGATGGCGTTACCGGTAAGATGACCTGGGATAAGACAGGCGCGGCTACCAAGGTTCCCGTAATTGTTGACCTCGGTAAATAATCATTAACTGTTTTTGGCTGTCGCATTAAGGTAAAATTACACAAGCCAAAATAGCTTCGTTAAGCCAAAGGCCCCCTTGCCTAAAGGGGGCTGTCGCGGCGGAGCCGTGACTGGGGGATATTGGGTTTGTGGAAAGCCCTAATGAATCCCTCCACCGCCGTTCGGCGGTCCCCCGTCTCGGCTGCCGCCTCGGTCGGTGCTATTGGACTTCGTCCAATGGTTGCCACCGGCAACCCGCACCCTTTAGGCAAGGGAGGCTATTTTTCAATCCCCCTACAAACCCCTATTTATCCGCCTAAAAGCAACCAAGCTCGGCATAAGCTTTATTATTAAGCTATGCCGAGCTTGGTTTTTAACGCTGTATTATCGCTTAAAACTGTGTTTATATTTCAAAGTAAATGCCAATCCCGCAAGAGAAATTATGTTAAGCGACAGCCAAAGCGCCAAATTAAATTCATCACCCGTTTGCGGGGATTGCTCCGTTAAGGTTAAGGGTTTTATCGCCGTACTTAAGTGAGTAAGCCGAAAGGTCGATTTCCTCGCCTGACGGATTGTAAAGTTCAATAAAACTATTAGAAATGGGAGTCTCGCCCTTTCCTCCGCCGCCGTATACCTGATCGATAATAAGGTTTGTTGTTTCTTCTTGTGGCGCGCCTAAAACAACCTGTGCCGCAGACACAAAAAGTACAAACGCCAACAAAATACTTGTTAATCGTTTCATTTTTACTCCTCCAATAGTTTACTTGTCCAAAGTATTTTCTGTACCTAAAATACATTTTAAATTATACCGTTCTAATGTTAAGTGTACTATCAGACTTTTGTAAAGCCACGGTTAACTCGGCGTTCTTTTTTATATGACCGATTTAATGATAATTTTTTTAAAATCGTCAAAATCAGTCATATTTCCCTTTGTTTCACAGAATATTAACCAAACAGGCGCCATTCCTTTTATATATTTGCACGAATTTGATCGAATGTGATTAAAAATGATTGAAATTAATTGCGATTTGTGTTACAATACACTTGACGAAAGAAGGCGTATTAAAATGCTCAACCAAGAAAGGCGCGAGGCCATTCTCAAAATAGTAAACGAAAAGGGCGCCGCATCGGTCACCGAGCTTACAGAAGCGCTCGGGGTTTCGGAATCGACTATCCGCAGGGAT
>JAXJVI010000282.1:0-7360 GCA_036308615.1 Acutalibacteraceae bacterium
CTATGTAGGGGACGATGCCCACATCGTCCCGCCTAATTTCTACCGCCTAAATTCGTAGGGGAGGGGCTTAAGTGCCCTCCCGTTTATGCTTCAAATGCTTCGGGAGGGCACTTAAGCCCCTCCCCTAAAAGCACACAGACAAACCCCGATTTTTTCACAGCCCAATTTTTTAATTTTAGCACTTAAATTAAAAGAGTGCTAAAATTAATGCTTTATTCATAATTTATTAACACAATAAGTCGATAAAGGCTATATACTATATGTCAGTTAAAGTCAAACTTTCAAAACAAGGTGATAAAATGCGTACAAAACAGTTTAAATCAGAATCAAAAAAGCTTATGGATATGATGATCAACTCCATTTATACCCATAAGGAAATTTTCCTGCGGGAGCTCATCTCAAACGCCAGCGACGCGCTGGACAAGCTCTATTTCCGCTCCCTTACCGACAACTCGGTAGGCATTGCCCCCGATGATTTTGAAATTCGTCTCGAAATCGACAAGGACGCAAGGACATTAAAGGTTATGGACAACGGCTGCGGTATGACCGAAGAGGAGCTTGACAAAAACCTCGGTACTATAGCAAAATCAGGCTCCTTTGATTTCAAACAGGAGAACGGGAAAAAGGATAATGTTGATATTATCGGTCAGTTCGGGGTAGGCTTCTACTCTGCCTTTATGGTAAGCGATAAGGTCACGGTTGAGAGCAGGGCTTTCGGCTCGGAGGAGGCGTTCCGCTGGAGCTCAAAGGGTACCGAGGGGTACACAATAGAGCCCTGTGACAAGGAAAATGCTGGCACAACCGTAACCCTCCACATTAAGGAGAAGACCGAGGACGAGAATTATGACGAGTATCTCGACCAGTACAGAATAAGCGCCCTTGTAAAGAAGTATTCCGACTATATCCGCCACCCGATTAGAATGGAATTTACCACAAAGGAGCCTGTCGAGACCGATGATAAGGATAAAGAGCCCGAGTACAGGGATGTAACCGAGCTTCGCACCCTTAACAGTATGATTCCGCTTTGGAAAAAGGCTAAGAATGAGATAAAGCCCGAGGACTACAACAGCTTTTATAAGGATAAATTTTACGATTACGAGGATCCCGCAAGGGTTATCCACACAAAAACCGAGGGTCAGGCAACCTATTCGGCTTTGATGTTTATCCCGAAGCACCCGCCCTTTGACACTATACAAAAGAATTTGAAAAGGGACTTCAGCTCTACTCTAAGGGCGTGCTTATTATGGATAAGTGCGCCGACCTGCTCCCCGATTACTTCAGCTTTGTAAAGGGCCTTGTTGACAGCGAGGATTTGTCCCTTAACATTTCCCGCGAGACCTTACAGCACGACGGTCAGCTAAAGCTTATCGCAAAGACGATTGAGAAGAAAATCAAGTCCGAGCTTGAAAAAATGCTTAAAGACGAGCGGGAGGCTTACGAGGAGTTCTTTAAGTCCTTCGGTATTCAGCTTAAATTCGGCGTTTACAACGATTACGGTATGCACAAGGACACCCTTAAGGATTTGCTCCTCTTCCGTTCATCCGGCGAGAAGAAATATGTCACCTTTAAGGAGTATGTCGGGCGAATGAAGGAGGGTCAGGACGCGATCTACTACGCCTGCGGCGAGACAGATGAAAAAATCGAAATGCTCCCCCAGACCGACGCGGTAAAGGATAAGGGCTACGAAATTCTCTACCTCACCGAAAATGTCGACGAGTTCGCCCTTAAGATGTTGGGGGAATATGACGGCAAAAAGTTTATGAATATCTGCGACGATAGCCTTAACCTCGACAGCGAGGAGGAGAAAAAGGCGCTTGAAGAGGAAAATAACGCCGCTAAGGATATGTTTGACTTAATGAAGGAGAGCATCGGCGACAGCATAAACGCCGTAAGGTTTACCAACAAGCTTAAAAAGCACCCCGTATGCCTTACCAGCGAGGGCGGAATTTCGCTTGAAATGGAAAAGGTTTTGAATTCAATGCCTAACGCCGAACAGAACAAGGTGCAGGCGAGGTTGGTGCTTGAAATCAACGCGGAGCACCCGATTGCCGAAAAGCTTAAAACGCTTTATAACGACGATAAGGAAATGTTAGGGAAGTATGCCAAGCTCCTTTACGGCGAGGCGTGCCTGATAGGCGGCAAGAGTGTTCCCGACCCTGCGGAGCACAGCGCGCTTGTCTGCGAGCTTATGACAAAATAAAATATTTAATACTGTATTTATGGCTGTTACAGCCTCCTGCAAATAATCAATAAAAACGGGGGATGTAAAAACAAATCGTAATTTGTAGAGATGAATTGATTAGCGCATAATGAGGCCCCCTTGCCTAAAGGGGGCTGTCGAGCGTAGCGAGACTGGGGGATATTTCGGCTTAGCAGTAACATAATCGAATCCCTCCGACTTCGCTTCGCTCAGCCACCTCCCTTTAGGCAAGGGAGGCTATTTTTTAATTACCCCTACAAATCCTGATTTATTATTTACGGTTCCGTTTAATGTCTAAGGTTCAAACCCGTAGGGGAGGGTCTTAAGTGCCCTCCCGAAGCATTTGAAGTATAAAGAAGTATAAACGGGAGGGCGCAGAGACCCTCCCCTACGAATTATCTTTAAGCTTCATCTCTATAACCCCCTATCTGTCTCTTAAAAAGCAAACAAGCTTGGCAAAAGCTTTATTTTTGTGCTTTTGCCAAGCTTGTTTATTTTTGCTTAATTAATCCGCCTTTGAAGCTGCTGTGTTTTTTTTACAGCCCCTTAATTATAAATGTCTAAATCAGTACATTCCGCCCTGTGCGGCTGCGGCTGCCGCCGCGGCGTTAGCCGCAGCCTTGTCTTCCTTCTTCTCTGCCACAAGGCTCTCGGTTGTGAGAACCATTGAAGCTACCGAAGCGGCGTTTTCAAGAGCAGAGCGTGTAACCTTGGTCGGGTCAACGATGCCCGCGTCTAACATATCGGTGTATTCCTCTTTGTAAGCGTCAAAGCCGTAGTTAACCTTACCGCTGTTTACAATTTTATCGATAATAACCGAGCCCTCAAGACCTGAGTTAAACGCAATCTGTCTGATAGGAGCTTCAAGCGCCTTAAGAACAATGCTTACACCTGTCTTTTCGTCACCCTCGGCGGTATCAAGCAGGGCCTTAACAGCGGGAATAGCATTGATAAGGGCTACGCCGCCGCCTGCTACGATACCCTCTTCAACCGCCGCCTTTGTAGCCGAGAGAGCGTCCTCAATGCGGAGCTTCTTATCCTTCATTTCAATCTCGGTTGCGGCGCCTACCTTAATAACGGCAACACCGCCGGCAAGCTTTGCAAGTCTTTCCTGAAGCTTTTCCCTGTCGAAATCGGAGGTTGTGTTCGCGATCTCGTTTCTGATACGGTTAATTCTGTCCTTAATAGCGTCGGAATCGCCCGCACCGTCAACGATAATGGTGTTTTCCTTTGTAACCTTAACCTGACGGGCACGGCCTAACTGCTCCATAGTGGTGTCCTTAAGCTCAAGACCTAACTCCTCGGAGATAACCTGACCGCCCGTAAGAATAGCAATATCCTGAAGCATTTCCTTGCGTCTGTCGCCAAAGCCGGGTGCCTTAACCGCAACGCAGGTAAAGGTGCCGCGAATCTTATTGACAATAAGGGTTGAAAGGGCTTCGCCCTCAACATCCTCGGCGATTATAAGGAGCTTCTTGCCCGCCTGAACAATCTGTTCAAGAAGCGGGAGAATTTCCTGGATGTTGGAAATCTTCTTATCGGTTATAAGAATGAGGGCGTCGTCGAGGACAGCCTCCATCTTGTCGGAATCGGTTGCCATGTAAGGAGTGATATATCCGCGGTCGAACTGCATACCCTCTACAACCTCGGAATAGGTCTCGGCGGTTTTTGATTCCTCAACGGTGATAACGCCGTCGGCGGTAACCTTGCTCATAGCCTCGGCTATAAGCTTGCCGATAACCTCGTCCCCCGAGGAAATTGTAGCGACACGGGCAATATCATCGCTGCCGCTTACCTTCTTGGAATTGTCAATAACCGTCTTGATAGCGGTATCTACAGCGGTTTTGATTCCCTTCTTAACCACCATCGGGTTGGCTCCCGCGGCAACATTCTTCATACCCTCTTTAATAAGAGCCTGTGCCAAAACGGTAGCGGTGGTCGTACCGTCTCCTGCGGCGTCGTTGGTCTTAACCGAAACCTCTTTCACAAGCTGAGCGCCCATATTCTCAAAGGGGTCGTCAAGCTCGATTTCCTTTGCGATTGTAACGCCGTCATTAGTGATAAGGGGAGAGCCGTACTGCTTGTCGAGTACAACATTTCTGCCCTTGGGTCCTAAAGTAACCTTAACGGCGTCCGCCAATTTATCAACGCCTGCCTGAAGCGCCTTGCGGGCGTCTTCACCGAAAATTACATTCTTTGCCATAATTAAGCCCTCCTATTATTCAACGATTGCCAATATATCGGACTGATGAAGAATTGTGTATTCCTCATTATCAATCTTAATATCGGTTCCCGAATACTTAGCGGCGATAACCTTATCTCCCGCCTTCACGGTCATTTTGACCTCTTTGCCGTCAACCGTTCCGCCCGGTCCTACGGCGACTACAACCGCAATCTGCGGTTTTTCCTTGGCGGCAGATGTAAGAACAATACCGCTCTTTGTGGTTTCCTCTGCTTCTGTCGCCTTGATAACGACATTGTCAGCCAAAGGCTTAATGTTCATAAAAAATTCCTCCCAAATGAATTTTAATAAGCGACATAAAACGCTTTAATATTATGCGTTTTACCGTTTGTGAGTTTAATTATACACTAAAGTCAGGAAAAGTCAATACCTAAAATTAAAATTCAAATTGTGTTAATAAAATTTTGCGGTTTTTGTTAATAAATCAATTATTTACCAGAGTTTTATATATTTTATTGAATATATTATCAAGTATGAACCGCTCCTCGGGGGTTAAATCGCTGACTAATCTCTCATAAAATTTTTGCTGTGCCATACTAACCGACTTTGCGATTATTCCGCCCTTGCCCGTAATTTTAATGCGCTGCATACGGCGGTCTTCACCGTCACAGGCTATCTCAATAAGTCCGTTACCGAGAAGCTGTTCAATCGCCTTAGAAGCGTACGCCTTTGAAAAGCCGCGCATTTTAACGGCGTCCGAAGCGAGGGTGTAATCAGGATTGTTAAAAAAGAAGACCAGCACATCCGCCTCCTGCTTTGTAATGCCCGAACGCTTCGCCGCAGACTCTATCGCCTCGGAATAAGAATCGGCAATCGCCTTTTGCGTCTTTAAAAATTTTGTTATTTCCGTATTGTTCATAAAAATTTTTCACTCCCGCTATTGACAACAAATTAGTTTCCGTGTAAACTATATTTCGTACTCTTTATATTTTACCCTTTTTAGGAGTGTTTGTAAATGCTGAATTTCATAATTTATTTAATTGCGGGCTTGGGCGCCGGAATAGGCACGGGTCTTGCGGGGCTTTCCGCCGCGGCGGTTATCTCGCCGATGCTCATTACATTTTTGAATTTTGAGGCGTATGAAGCGGTGGGTATTGCCTTGGCGTCCGATGTGCTGGCGTCCGCGGTATCATCATATACATATGCAAAAAATAAAAATATAGACATAAAAAACGGTCTTGTGATGCTGTTTTCCACCCTTGTTTTTACCGTTATAGGCAGCTTTTTAGCCTCCCTTGTGCCCAACTCTGCAATGGGCGGCTTTTCGGTTGTAATGACCTTTATTTTGGGTCTGCGCTTTATCTTTAAGCCGGTTATGACCGAAAAGGACAGGGTGACAAGCAAAACCCGCAGACAGGCGGTTATACAGTCGCTTATATGCGGGTGTGTGATAGGAAGCATCTGTGGTTTTATAGGTGCGGGCGGCGGTATGATGATGCTGCTGATTTTAACGAGCGTACTCGGCTACAAGCTTAAAACCGCCGTGGGAACAAGCGTGTTTATAATGACCTTTACCGCCCTTACAGGAGCTGTATCCCACTTCGCTATCGGCTCTCTGCCGGATATGACGGCGCTTATTTGCTGTGTGGTTTTCACCCTTATAGGAGCGCGGGTTTCGGCGGTATTTGCCAACAAGACCTCCGCACGCAAGCTTAATCTTGTCACCGGAATAGTTTTAGCAACCCTCGGCGCCGCGATGATTATTGTAAAATTTTTTGCAAATTAGACAGAAAAGTAAAAATCCGATCATTTGCATATAACTGAAAATGGTATTTTCTATCGGCGGTAAACTTTATATGAAATCTATTTCCCTTCTGCATAATGGTAAGCTTCGTTATCGCTGAAAAAGGAATCTTGGTAAAAGTTGCACCAGAGGGTGTATAAATAAGCTCGTCTTTAGTTGAGTAAAAATAGATTCTCGGTTCATAATATCCAGACAAGAAAAAACGATAAAACCTTACTCCATAACAAGGAAGCATAATATCATTATATTTTTTTACTAAATCATATGTGAAATCAATGCGAAGCATTGTATATCATTAAAACGAAGTTTTGCATATCATCAATTTCGAAGAAATTGTATATCATAAAGCCGACAGAAATACACACCTAAAGGGGTGATGATATACGCCTTTGGCGATGATATACACAACTGCGTCGTGATGATATACCAAGCCTGTCGGCTTGGATAAAAAAATCTCGTTCCGAAGAACGAGATTTTTTGGTGCCGGTGGCCGGACTCGAACCGGCACGGTATCGCTACCGGTGGATTTTGAGTCCACTACGTCTGCCAATTCCATCACACCGGCATATCAGCTATTTGGTATTATACAATAAAGTCGTCATAAAATCAAGTGTTATTTTGAAAGTATCAAAAAGTATAATAATATTTGCTTTTATACCTTCTTAAAGGTATGTGCCACAGCACAAAATGGGTGCAAAACAGCCTGTGCGCGAGCATAACGGGCGGCTTTTGCAAGGTTAAAATAATATTTAATTATTGTAAAAAAAGCCTTGAAATTCGGTATGTAATGTGCAACATTCACAAAGTTAATGAGCCGTAGTTGACAGTGCATCTGCGCCAAATTCTTGTTGAGTTCAAATCTGTTGTTTTCCATTGTAATAACTCCTTTAATAAATACTTGTGCCGACATTTTCCATTTCGGCAAAAAATAATTCACATAAAGCCTATGTGTTTAATAAGTTATATTATAAGACGATTTAATCGCGTTGTCAAGAGAAACCGAATAGAATCGGATTATTTTAAATTTTTTCCTCTAAAGGTATTGACAGAATAAAACAAAGGTGATATAATAATGCCTATAAAACCGATAGGTTTAATTGGGAGATGAATTATTTTTGATTTTCATATAACCCGAAACGCAATTATAAGTTTATTTTAATAAGGAGAGATAACC
>JAXJVI010000283.1:0-5157 GCA_036308615.1 Acutalibacteraceae bacterium
GAATTGATTAGCGCATAATGAGGCCCCCTTGCCTAAAGGGGGCTGTCGAGCGTAGCGAGACTGGGGGATATTTCGGTTTGCAGAAGCCAAATTGTCTCCCTCCACCGCCGTTCGGCGGTCCCCCTCCCTTTACACGAGGGAGGCAAGGGCAGTTGCTAAAAAATTAACTCTATAAACCATCTTGCAGTTTTTAATTCCGAATTATGAATTATCCCTACAAACCCCGATTTGTTTTTTTACAGCTCCTTGTAATATTTAAGGGCACCTTAATCTGTTCCCGAGGAATCGGAAGAGCCTGTATAAGAATTGATATAAATTTTAACAGCCGAATCGGCGCTCACCTGCGTGCCGTATTTAGGCTCCTGTTCGAGTACAACGCCGGGCTCGTGATCCTCGTCGTATTTTTCGGCTACTTCGATATTATCGTAAAGGAAGCCCTGCTTTAGAAATTCTAATTTTGCGTTTGTTTCATCAAGTCCCAAAACATTGGCTATCTTAATTTCCTTAGGACCGAGGCTTATTGTAAGCTCAATTTTTGTATCTCTTACAACACCCGTGCCCTCCGCAACGGATTGGGCGCAGATTTGACCCCGCTGATACTTATCGCTGTATTCCTTGCCCTTAATCACAAACTCAAACTTTTCGTAAACCTCTGCTTCGGGCACGGTTGTGTCGGCAAGCTCGGCATAGTATTTTCCCGTAAGCTGAGGAACGGTAAAGAGCACATCGGATACCTCCGCGCCGCTGTCCACAGCGCCTATTTCGTCAACCGACGGTGCGCTGACAGAAACGGTATTGCTTTCTCCCGAGGAACTGTCCTTGCCGAAAAAGTCCTCCTTAAATACCGTAAAGACAAGCACGGCAATGATCGCAAAAAAGACTGCGGCTGTGCATATTGAGGAGATAACAACATATTTAGCCGTACCGCCGCTTTTTTTAGGGGCTTTGCGGCTCACCGACTCTGCCTTTTCGGGCTTGCGGGTTACGGGAGCGGTGTCCGACATTTCAGCATATACAAGCTCGTTTTTAAAGGCTTCGATATTTTTTGTGCGGTTTTGCGGCAACACCTGAAGTCCGTTTGCAAGCGCCGACAAAACATGCCTCGGAAGCTCCTCGGCAAACTTTGCGGGAACGGTCATTGAGTCGTTGTTAAGCCTTTCGGTAGCCTTTGGGGGCACATTGCCCATAAGTACGGCGAAAAGCACCGCGCAAAGTCCGTAAACATCTGTATACGCGTCGGTTTGCATATTGGAATCATACTGCTCTATCGCGGCAAAGCCGTGGAAAATCACACCTTCAAGGGGGCTGTCGCTAAGGCGCAGATTTTTAATACTGTAGCCCGAAATACGAAGCTTGCCGTCACGGCCCACAAGCACGGTATCTGTAGAGATTCCGCCGTGAATTATGCCAAGGTCGTTCATACCCTTAACCGTGTCGATAAGGGGTAAAAACAGCGGTCTTGCCTGCTCCCATTTAAGGGTGCCGCCGTTTTTCGCTAAAAAATTACGGAGCGTTATAGCGGAAATGCTCTGCGTTACGGTGTAAACCGTCCCGTTCTCCTCAAAAACATCGGTTATAGGCATTTGTGAGGGAAGGGAGGACTCCATTATCCGGCGGTTAATGTCGATAAATTCGATTAACCCCTCGTTAAAGGTGTATTCGCCGCCCTTGACTATACCTACGGTCTTGTCGGTATTTCTTACAGCAAAGCCGGTGGGGAAGTATTCTCTTACGGTTACTACCGAAGCTTCCGAATTGTCCCAGCCGATGTAGGTTATACCTTCGCCGTTGCTGTGCTTTGCCTGACCTACCGTATACCTTTTGCCGAGGGTAAAGCCGATTGGCAGACAGTCTTCGGCGTTTTGCTTGGTTGAATCGTACCCGCATATAGGGCAAATTTTCTCGCCGCCGTTGTCGTTCATACAGCCTGGGCAGAGTTTCCCGTTGCTTGACATAATAGTTTTCACATCCTTAAATAAAAACAATCTAAGCTATTATAGCATATAATCGGCAAAATTTCAATTATTTCTGTTTATTGGGTAATACAAGGCTGAAATTACCGCCGTTTGCCGCGGATTTTTTAAGCTTTTTAGGCGGCGCTGAGTTTGTCACGGGAATCATTTCCTTAAAGACGCAGGTGTGGCGTTCGGTTATGACCCTGTCCTCGTGCAGGGAGCCGAAATACCAATGCCTGAATTGGCAGGAGCGCCCGATTTCCTCAAGATAGCCGTTTAGCTTGTTTGTGCGGTCGGCGTCCCCGCGGCGAAGCAGTATCGCGCTTTTAACAAGGGAGGGCGGTTCGTGGGTGATTATATAATCCACCTTCAGTCCCGCCTCGTCAAGGCGTTTTGCCCCCTCTGCCATTTCCACGGGGGTCGGCTCTTCGGCGCGCCACCAGTTGCCCTGTTCAAGCCGCATATCCTTGTCCGTGCTTTCTCCGCCGCCGAAGGTGAAGAAGCTTTTTCCCTCTATCTCAAAAATCTGGCCCCGCATCAGGTGGATAAGATTGCCTTTGATTCTGTGTACCATACCGCCGTGCCAGTAGGTCACCCTGGCACGGTTGATTTTATCAAGATTATCGTGGGTGCCGTCCACAAACGCGGTTACAAAGCGTCTTGTTGCTAGGTAGTCGATAACCTGCTTTTCGGTTTTGTCCCCATTAAATATATATCCGAAATCGCCGCATACTATCAGTATGTCTCCACTTTTAAGCCTTCTGAAGTTTCGGTCATACAGCCGTTCAAGACAGCCGTGCATATCTCCTGTTATGTATACCGTAAATATCACCTGCCGAAATTAAAATTTTAGTCTTTAAATTATGATTTTATTATGGTATAATTACTTAGTGATTTTTATTATACTATATATTCAGGGAGATTTCTATGCTAAAAAAGCTATTTTCCATTATTTTTACTGTTATTTTGGCATTTTCGGTTATTTTGACCCCCTTAACTGCCTCTGCTTATGAGATTACGGGATTTGATATTACCGCAAAGGCGGGAATGTTAGTGTCTATGGATACCGGCGAAATACTTTACAGCAATAATATAGACCAAAAAATGTATCCTGCCTCTTTAACCAAAATAATGACCGTGACGCTGATGCTTGAAAGCGAGAAGTACGACCCCGCGGGAAAGGTTGCAATGACCAAAGAGGTTCAAACGCTTATCTTGGGCACGGGAAGCGCGGTTTCCAATTTTCAGATAGGGGAGGAAATAACCCAGCTTGATTTGGTTTACACGGTGCTTATGTCCTCCTTCGGCGACTGCGCCTATCTTGCCGCCATTTATTACGGCGGAAGTGTAGAGGGATTTGTAGCGATGATGAACGATAAGGCCGCTGAGTTAGGCCTTACGGGCACCCACTATTCAAACCCTGTCGGTTTGCACGATGAGGGGAATTACACCACGGTGCGGGATGTTTACACCCTTATGAGCTATGCTTTAAAAAACGAAACCTTTAAAACCGTATGCTCTGCCCCGAGGTATACTGTTGAGGCTACAAATATGTCGGGCAAGCGCACCCTTTCCACAACGAACTTTTTGATTGATAATACAACAAATTATTACTACCAGTACGCAAAGGGCGGAAAAACAGGATATACGGACGAGGCGGGACGCTGTCTTGTAAGCTTTGCGTCCTACAACGGTTATAACTATATGTGCGTGCTTATGAACTGCCCGCCCAACGCCGACAGGCGCTATGAGTTTGTAGAAAGCGCCGAGCTGTACCGATGGGCGTTTAATGACTTTTCCTTTAAAGAGGTTGCTAACTCAACCGACCCCGTCTGCGAAATGCCTGTTGAGCTGTCCCTTGATACCGATTTTGTGTCCCTTTATTTTGAAAAGCCCTTTGTAACCGTACTGCCTAACGAGGCGGACGATTCTACCATAGTGGTTAAGACTCACCTTAAATCGGAATCGGTTGAGGCTCCCGTTAAAAAGGGTGAGGTTTTAGGCACGGCGGATGTTATCTATGCGGAGCAGGTTATAGGAACGGTTAATCTTGTGGCGGGGGACAGCGTTAAGGAAAGCAAGCTCCTTATAGCCCTTAAATATATAAAGAGCTTTTTCGGCTCGGTGTATATGAAGGTGGTTTATGTCCTGATAGCGCTCGCGATTGCTATATTTATTTTTATGACAATAAGGCTAAATATGGCAAGAATCAGAAAGCGTAGGGTTAAATATATTCCCTACGGAAAAAAGAAAGGTGACAGAAATGAACATTAAAAAAATCACGGCGGTTTTGCTGGCACTCATCCTTTGTTTGGGACTTTGCTCCTGCGGAGGCGATAAAGACACGGCGGGCGATACAGGAAAATACGGCATCCATCACGCCGTTATAACGGTGGAAAATTACGGGGAAATAAAGCTTGAGCTGGACGGCGATACCGCGCCCATAACGGTTGAGAATTTTGTTAAGCTTGCAAAAAGCGGATTTTATGACGGTCTTACCTTTCACCGCATAATTTCGGGCTTTATGATTCAGGGCGGCGACCCTCTGGGTAACGGTACCGGCGGCAGTGAAGAAAAAATTAAGGGCGAGTTTTCTTTGAACGGAGTTGAAAATGGCATTACACACGACCGGGGTGTTATTTCCATGGCAAGAAGCGGCTCTGCTTATGAGCAGTATTTAGCCTACGGCTACAAGATGAGCGACCTGCCTGAAGAAGCGCAAGCCGACATTGAAAGAGCGCTGAATTCAGCCTCCTCACAGTTCTTTATTATGCATAAGGACACCCCAAGCTTAGACGGAAGCTATGCGGCTTTCGGCCATGTAACCGAGGGTATGGAGATTGTTGACAAAATAGCCGAAAACACCCCCGTTACAGATGATAACGGGACAGTGCTGAAAGAAAATCAACCCATTATTAAATCAATAGTAATTACGGATTAATCGAATAAAAATAAAAACCAAGCTCGGCAAAAGCAGGAAATAAAGCTTTTGCCGAGCTTGGTTGCGTGTAGTCGGATAAATAGGGGTTTGTATGGCTAAAAAGATAGCTGTTATAGCCTCCCTCTGACGAGGGAGGTGGCCCGGCTTCGCCGTGACGGAGGGAGAGAAAATGCTCTTATAAAGCCTTTTCTGACTACCCCTCAGTCACCTGCGGTGACAGCTCCCCTGACAAGGGGAGCCAAAAATAGACTTTGTCAACAC
>JAXJVI010000284.1:0-4727 GCA_036308615.1 Acutalibacteraceae bacterium
ATCATTCTACCGTCAATACAACCTTTCCGACATTCTCGCCGCGATAAAGAAT
Source organism: Acutalibacteraceae bacterium (assembly GCA_036308615.1). Taxonomy (GTDB): domain Bacteria; phylum Bacillota; class Clostridia; order Oscillospirales; family Acutalibacteraceae; genus UBA737. Next base: position 53 of record JAXJVI010000284.1, read on the forward strand.
ATCGTGGGCTGCCTCTGCCTCGGTTATGGGCAGAACCTTGTAAATCGTCGGCTTAACCTCGCCTGTCTCAACCTTAGGCCAAACATCGCGTACAAGGCTTGCTAAAATCTGCGCCTTTGTTTCGGGTGTTCTTGAACGGAGGGTGCTGCCCACAATGCGAACATTCCTTACATATATGTTTTTAAGGTCAATTTCGGTTTTCTGCCCCGCCAATGCGGCTATCATAATCCAGCGCGCGCCGTGGGTTAAATAATGGATACATTTACCCATTATCTCGCCGCCTAAGCAGTCAATAGCAACATCAACTCCGTGACCGTTTTCTAATTCTTCTTTAAGTACTTCCACAATGTCTTCTTTGGTAGTTACAACCACTCTGTCGGCGTTAAGGTGTTTTATATTCTCGGCGATTTCATCGGTTAAAACGGTGGTGATAACTCTAACACCGAATGCCTTAGCCATAGGAATAATAACGCTTGCAAGACCGCTTGCGCCCGCGTTCATAAGTAAGGTATTGCCCGCCTTGATTCCGCCCTCGATAAAGAGGTTTAAGTACGCGGTCGCAAAAGCCTCGGGAATTGCCGCCGCTTCAACCATAGAGCAGTTTTTCGGCACGGGCATAAGCATATCGTACTTAACATTGGCGTACTGGGCATATCCGCCGCCGCCAAGCAAGGCGCAGACCTTATCCCCAACCTTCCAGTCGGATTTTTCCTTTGCGCCGTCGGCTATTTCAACAATAGTACCGGCTATTTCAAGTCCCATCCATTCCGGACAGCCGGCAGGCGGGGGATAGTCTCCCTCTCTCTGCATTAAGTCCGCTCTATTTAGCGCCGCCGCCTCGATTTTTACAAGGCAGTCGTCATTGCCTAAAACGGGGTCGGGCACATTGTCCCATCTCAAACTTCTGTCATCGTTTACTAAAATTGCTTTCATAGTTTATTCACCTTCAAAATTTAAATATTTACTGTTTTTCATAAAATTGCTTCCACCAAGAGCTTGACGGATTGGGGTCGCCGACAAAGGTAATATTTTCACTTAAAGTGTCGTGCTTAAGAGATTTATTGAGTGACAGCGCTTCAGCCAGCACCGAGCCAATAACCTCCTGCATTCTGTAAAAGCCGATGTCATTCGGATGAAGGCCGTCTTTAGTACAGTTATGATAGAATTCACCGTCAAACAAAGTCTTTCCGTCAATAAAATAAACCTTTTTATCGCCGTTGTCAAGCGCATACTCGTAGGTTTTAGTTATAATATTTTGTCGCTTCCTGTTTTCTGTGGGATTGGAGAAATAATCAGGCTTTGTGATGATAATATACGGTATGTCAGGATGAGCGGCTCTGATTGTTGTATATAAATTAAGGTGGGTATTTTTCAATTCGTTGCAATCATTGGCGTTATGGTCATAATCGCAAACAAAGGCGCACATATTAAGACCTGACATATATTCAGCAATTTCTTTTTCACCCCTTGCAGCGCCCGAAAATCCTAAATTAAGATAATTAAGATTATATTTTTGCGAAATCATGGCCTCATAGGTGACCCCGGGGCGGGAAGCCCAAGCCCCGTGAGTAATTGACGAACCGTAAAACACTACGGGCTTTTCATTTATATACCGAGCACCGGGCAGCAGGACAGCGTCGTCGTCAATACCGAGATAAAAGCTTGCAAACTTTGCCGCATAAGGAAAATTCAGCGTGTAGTTCAACACCTCTGTGCCGTCTGACAATCTGTTTACGGCTTCAAATTGTCCTTTGCATATAAAATACTCTATATTGCGAAATCCAACCGAAAAAAATTCACGGTTGCCGTCTACACGGTATAAATCAAAGCCGACATCTCTATGTTCAAGAACATCAGCCCTGATTGCGATGTTCTTCGTATTGGTAGCAAATCTTATTCTCCCGCCCGCGGTTATATTATAAGCTCCGGCGACTGCTTCACTCACAGATTTCGCCACGCTTTCAGGCAGGCGTTCAAAGTGTCTGTCCATACCGTAAACATCAATGTTATTATCGGTAATGCTGTACCACTTCATTTAAAAAGTCTCCTAAATCTGTTTTCTGACATTTACAAAAGCAAAGTCCTGATTGCGGTTATTATTTAAAAGCCTATATTATTAAGTTCGATTTTAATTCCGTCCTCAATCGAAGTAAAATCTTCATTTTTAAAACCTGTTGCCTTAAGGATTTTAGTATTATCAACGGCTCGGTCATAAAGCCTGTCATAGAAAAGGCCGTTGCCGCCGTGACCGGTGCTTACATACTCCTCAGTATCAGCCCATCTGAAGTTTACGCCCGTAAGCCGTGTATAAATATCGGCTACCTCGCCCCAAGTCAGGTTCTGTCCGCTTGAAACGGTGTAAGCCTCTCCAAGACATTCCTTTTTAAAGAGAAGATTGGCGATAAGCTTTCCCGAATTGCCCGCCCAGTCAAGACCGGCGGTGAGATTTTTTGCGGCTTCAGGCAAAATCACGGTTTTTCCCGACCTTGCGGCGTCAATAATCTCGTGTCCCGAAACGGTAACTAAATCAAACCTTTTATCGGAAAATGAAATTACGGGGCGTACAACCGTCCAGTTTTCAGTGCCCGACTCCTCTCGCAGAAATTTTTCGCAGATTGCTTTAGGTACTGCGTAATCTTCGCTTTTCAAAAACTCCTCGTCCTCAACAACATCCGCCAGGAAGGGTGATTCCTCTGTAAGCGGCTGCTTTGATTCTGCATAAACACGGTAGGAGGAAAGGAAAATAAGCTGGTCGGTTTTTGAAGTAAGAAGCTTATGGACGGGCTTATACATCTCGGGAACATAATAATGTATAAAGTTTACTATACCGTCATAGTACTTGTCCTTTAAAAATTCAGTAAGATAATTCAAGTCCGCCTTTGCTTTATGATAGCAAAGCTTTGGGTTATTTGATGTATAATCCTCAAGACAAATTACATCTACGGCACAACCCTTATTTAAAAGCTCCTTTGCAGTATATGTACCCAGAGTTCCTCCGCCTGCTATAAGCAATACCTTTTTCATACCTTTTCACCGCACGCTTTCAATAATATTTTATGTAATTTTCTTTCGTATTCATAGGTGTAAGGATTAGACTTTACGCCGTTAATATAATCGGCAAAGGCACGGAACATACCGTCAAATCTGCCGAAAACCTCGGTTTCGTAACATTCTGCTTTTGAGGTAAAGGCTTCCGAAAAGTTCTCCCTTACGGTCGTTTTTTGGGCGTTGAAAATTTCCGTGCTTTCCGCTCCCGTTTCGATGGGACGCAGTTCTACCGTACCCTTTGTGCCGACTACCAAAAGATGCCTGCGCTCATAGCCGCCGTCCTCTACTGCGGTGCTTTTAGCTACCGAGACGCCGTTTTTGTACTTAAATACCGCCATACCGAAATCCTTTGCGTCAGTCCCCTCAAGTCCCGACGAGCAACTTAAGGGGATTATCTCTTCGGGGTCGCCCATAATAGAATAAACCAAATCCACCATATGACAGCCCAAAAAGTAAAGCATTCCACCGGGATAAGCCTTAAGCCAGTTGCGCTTTGGAAGTGCGTGGCGGCAGTCCATCTCTCCCTCGGCGGAGATTATATCACCGAGCTTGCCCGCCTTAATATCCTCTTTAAGCTTAATAACAGCGGGGTTATATCTATACATATAAGCCATATGAAAAACAAGCTTCTTTTCTTCCACAATATCAATTAATCGGTCAAATTCTGCGTCATCAATACCGCCCGGCTTATCCATTTGAATATGCAAACCCTTTTCAGCCGCCATAATCGCATATTTCGTCAAAGCCCTGTCCTCGGTTTCAATGCACACCGCGTCAAGGTCGGGGTAATTTAAAATCTCATCAAGGGTGAGCTGCTTTGCGTCACCTATAGCCCACTTATGCGCCTGATTGCCGAACTGCGGTATATTATATTCGTCCTCGGGAACCGTGCAGTAGCCGACAAATTCAAAAATATCGCTTAATTTCTTAAAGGTGGGAATGGGTGAAAAGGCGTGGTCGTGACCCGTACCTATCTGGGCTATTTTAATTTTTTTCATTACAGCATTCTCCAATCAAACTGAACCATCGGGAAGGACTTTTCATTGGCAAGCCGCGCATAAACCTCGGGGGCCTCCACCGGTGAATGAATCTCATCAATCATATCCGAAAGCTTGATTCTTCCCATTTCGGTAAGTTTAAGGGTTGTGGCTATATCGTCCTTTTGAGTCCACCAGCCGTTGCTTGATTCAACCTGGGGACGGGCACCTGTATGAGCGCCTACAAGGGTGATTCCGGGGCCGTGAACCTTTCTGTAATAGTCTATAGTAAAATCTTTATTTCTTGTGCAGCCCAAAAGCGCCACTCTGCCGTAGCGTGCCATACAGTCAAGTATACCGTCAAGACCTGCACCGATTCCAGTGACCTCAATACCTACCTTTGCACCGCCGCCTGTTATTTCCTTTACGGTATCGGCAAAGTCTGCCGCAAAGGGGTCGAGGGCATAATCCGCACCTACCGACAGCGCCTTTTCCCGCTTTTCGGGAACGGGGTCAACCGCAATAACGGGTACTGCGCCCGCCGCCTTTAAAAGCGGTATCGCAACAAGCCCCAAAACGCCCATACCCATTACTATTGCGGATTCGCCGATTTCAAGACGGCACTTTCTTATAGCTGCAAGGGGGAAAAT
>JAXJVI010000285.1:0-1933 GCA_036308615.1 Acutalibacteraceae bacterium
AAAATTGATTTTTGGGCGGTATCGCCATTCCCTGATCCTTGTCACCTAAAATAATCAAGGTATCACCGGGTTTGATGTCAAAAACATCTCTCGCTTCCTTTGGAAGAACAATCTGTCCTTTTGTGCCGACGGTAACCGTCCACGCGTACTTGCCTTCAGGTCTTGCCATAAAAAACGCTCCTTTCAAAAGTATGTTTTTTCATACTTTACTTACTTAATATAACAGATAATACATAACTTGTCAAGTGAAAAACACATAAAAGAAAACGGACGAAGATGATCAATCTTATCTTCGTCCGTTTTCTTTTATAAAGTATAGGTCTTTTCGCCGTTTTGGTAAGCGGCAAAAATTTTTTCAAGCTCCTTCACTGCGGATTCCTTGTCGGGATAATATTCAAGTATATCGTCATGGTGATTGACGCAGCCAACTACGGCGTACTTCTTATCCTTACTGCCGGCGTAGCTTCTCTGCACGGTAATTCGGTTGTACTCCGCGCATTTTGTCTTGTCTTTAGATAAAATAATCATAGTCATTTTCCTTTCGGCTATTTTTGAATTGGATGTGGCGTAAAAAATGATAGTAAACAATATCAAGAAAAAGATAATCATGTACATCGGATAGTCCATTGCTTTACGCCCCTTTACTCATATATTTCGCTTTCTTTCTGCAATTGCTTAAAGCTGCGGCGCGCCTTGGCGGTCAGCGCCAACACATACACGCACATAGCGAGATACGCTGCCGCAAACAGCGTAAACAGTACGCAGATCACGGTAAGCACAACCGAAGCATCGGGATCAGCCATTCTCGTTCCGATCATAAAACCTGCCTGATACATCAGGAAAAGCGAAATCACAACGAAAACAATGCTGAGCGTGCGGAAACGGTGATAGATTCTTTTCGCGCTTTCTGTTTTTTCGGGGCCCTCGCAGACAAATTCGGGCGATACCTCCGCTTTCTTTCCCGTGAGATAAAGGAAATCTCCGTAGCCGTCCATCGTATGCGGGATTGATTGATAACCGCACTGAGCGGCAAAGGCGGATATCTCCATCACCTTTTCTTTTGTGGCGGCGTGAAGGATGGTAAAGTACTCGTCAGGCTCCGTTTTCTCGAAATGATAAACACAGCCGCCCTTGATATAAACAAGCTTCCAGCCTTCTTTGTTCATCTCGTTGATGTAATTAAGCTCTTTTTCAAGAGAAAAGAACAGCTTGGTTTTTTTCATCATTTCTTTGTTACTCATTTGTACCCTCCAAAATTTCCTCTCCGTTTTTCACAAGCTCCTTTAATCTGGATAATTCCGCGGATAAAACACCTCGTCCTTCTTCGGTAATGATGTATTCCTTTTTGGACGGATCGCTTTTATACTCCGCGATAAAGCCCTTTGAGAGCAGTGTGTTGATCGCTCCATAGAGCGTGCCAGCGCCGATGTTCACTCTGCCGTTTGTCAGCTTTTTTACGTTCTGCATAATACCGTAGCCGTGCATAGGAGTGAGCAGTGAAAGCAGAATGTAATATACAGGCTCAGTGAGTGCGTTTTGCTTTGCCATAAAAACACCTCTTTATCATTTGCCGATATATCGTACAACAGTATATCGTATAACGATATATCGGATGTTGACATAACTATATCACCTTCCGATATATTTGTCAAGAGGTTTTTAAAAAATCTTTTTCTGTCATTAATGATTTAAAATGTTCAATTCCGCCGAGAAACAAAAAATAGAAATAATCTATCAATCTGTTTATGTACCTTGGAAAGCGCATAAACAGTGTCTTTTGAAGCCTAAAAACGTGACACTGTTTCGATTGCAACAAAGATACGAATAATGCAAAAATCCTATTGAAAATAAAGCAAAAATGCGGTATAATAACCGTACAGAAAGGTTTATCCAACACAGCTAAATCCACACGTTGTTATCAACGCTGATAACA
>JAXJVI010000286.1:0-2973 GCA_036308615.1 Acutalibacteraceae bacterium
AATCGCCACATTCGCCATGCACGCCCACTGGCATTGAAAGCAATTGGATTTCCACGATCTGCTGTCAAGCATTCTGCAGCCCCGACGGACATATACCATCAATTCCGGTACTTCACCGATCCAAGGGGACTTTGCATTTTCATCGGGAGCCGGCGCTTCCGACAGCTTTTTGAATCCGCCGGCACGGTAATAATCCGCATATTCAAGTTTGGGATACATCTTCGTCCATGCGGTTCCGCGGATTTCGTCACCGATGTGAAACCGGAGCTTTTGCTGCTGTTTTTCGGATATCGCGATTGCAAAGTCGCGTTCATCGCCTTCCGCTATACCGCTGAGAAAAATATTGTATCCGGTCATGCTGTGAGTACGGTTATCCAAGCGGTATCTCCATACGTTAGAGCGTGGCTGTACAGAAAGAATGATTCCGCTGAATTCGATTTTATATTGTTCGTTCCTGTTTGTCATTTGGCTTTCAAATTCCTTTCCTGACTGATTCATATTTTCGCCTGCAAAATCTACTCTGTGTCATAATCTTCAATATCAAGTAGAAGGTATTGCTGTTTCCGGCGTTATTCGCGCGTCAAAACAAATTGCTTTAATTCTTCAATCCTTGCTTCTATATCATGGTAGCCGAGCCAATACAAATCGCCTAACTTATCCATATCGCCGTCAAACCTTGTTACCGTGACAGGCTTTGAAGGAGCGATCAGGAAGATTTCGCCTTTTTCGGCTTTGCTTTCAAGCGCCGCTACCATCTTATTAAATTCCATGTTCACATTTGAGAAGGAACGGACAAAGTTCGGATATTTTCTGTATTTCAGCCCGATCAATTTAGAGGGCTTTTCCTTTCGTCTGTAGCTTAGTTCTCGTGTGCGGACAACGATTATTTTCTTCGCTCCTGTTGATTCAGCCCACGACAGCGGTATTTTCTCCGCGCAGCCGCCGTCCAGATACAGCTCCCCGTCTATCATAACGGGACGTGACACAAACGGCACGGTGGCGGATGCCTGCACCGCGCGAAATATATCGCAGTTGCCTTTTTCAAAGTATGTGATTTTTCCCGTATTCAGATTGGTAGCGGTAACAGCTAACCTGCGCGACGGATCCATCAACCGTTTTTCGTCCAAAGGCAGTTCCTTTAATATGTCGTCAAAAAGATACGAGAATCCCGTGATTCCCTTGTCGCGCTTGAAAGCTCCTATTCCGCAATAGTTCTTATCATGTCGGTAGGTCAAATCAATTCTTGCACCCCAGCCGATCTGCCCCGAAACGTAGCCGATAGCCGAAAGCGCTCCCGCGGAAACACCGACGACTGATGAAAAGTTAATGTCATTTTTCATCATGCAATCCAGCACGCCCACCGTATAAAGTCCCTTCCAGCCGCCGCCTTCAAGGACAAGACAGCCCTCCGTCAATGTGTCCGAGGCTGTTCCCGAAGGTAAGTCGGCAATATGTCTGTATATCTTTTTATTGTTCATCAGCTTCTCCGTTCAATAAAATAAAATGATTTTTTCTGAATGTGATAACGCCGTTGTTTTGCAGCTTGCTCAGCTCATTTGACAGCGCCGAGCGGTCGACGTTGAGGTAGTCGGCTAACTGCTGACGGTCAAAGGGAATGTCAAATTCCGTGCTGTGCTTTTGGAGTGAAATAGTGTTCAGATAGGATAATAAACGTTCCCTTATTGTGCGCGGCGAAATATGAAAGCTTCTGCCCGAAAGGGTAAGATTCTTCCGCGCGGAAATCTCAAGCATATTGCAGATGAATTTTATCGCCCACGGTTCATTTATCTGCCGTAAATTTTTCAGACTGCCGATTGTGAAAAACCTCACGCGGCAGTTTTCATTTGCCCTTACGTCAACGAGCAAGACTTCATCCTCAAGCAGCGCGTAGGTCTCAGCAAAAAACTGCCCTTTTCCGACGTGGCTGAGAATAGTTCGGTTGCCCCAGATGTCGTTGCTTTCAACCGTTACGCTTCCGTCAAGCACCAATCCGAACTTTGTTGTTGTGTCGCCGGCGGAGAGAATCAGCGCGTCCTTTTTATATTTCTTTTCTGCCGCTTTAAGAGTCTTCAGGCATTGAGTGTATTCGTGATCGTTCATTTCCTTGAATAAAACGGAATTTTTCATTTTTCCTCCATTACGTTGTAATTACAACATACTTGATAAAATAATCATAGTATAATTATCCCGAAAAGTCAAGGAGGTTTTTGTTATGATCAGAAAGATTATTCACATAGACGAGGAAAAATGCAACGGCTGCGGAGCGTGCGCCAACGCGTGCCACGAGGGCGCAATTGATATGGTGAACGGCAAGGCAAAGCTGATGCGCGAGAATTTCTGCGACGGCTTCGGCGATTGCCTGCCGAGCTGTCCCACGGGAGCGATCACCTTTGAGGAGCGCGAGGCTCCCGAATACGATGAAAAAGCGGTCAAAGCCGCGCAGGAGGAAAAGAAGATGAATGAACATAAACATCACGGTGGATGCCCCGGCTCAAGAATGATGACATTTGAGAAACCCGAAACAGAAGAAACGCCTGTTATTACGGGAAAGCCGGTGTCAAGGCTTAATCAATGGCCCGTTCAAATTAAGCTGCTGCCGACTCAGGCTCCTTTCTATGACGGCGCAAAGCTGCTGATTGCCGCCGACTGCACCGCCTATGCCTACGCGAATATGCACGAGGATTTTATGAAGGGTAAAATCACCCTGATCGGCTGCCCGAAGCTCGATATGGTGGATTACACCGAAAAGCTGACCGAGATCATCAAGAATAACGACATCAAGAGCATTACGATTGTCAGAATGGAAGTGCCGTGCTGCGGAGGATTGCAGAGAGCGGCGGAAAACGCGCTCAGGAACAGTGGGAAGTTCATTCCGTGGCAGGTAGTAACCATCACAAGAGACGGACAGATTTTGGATTAGGAGGATTTTATGAGCTACACAGATTGGAAAGATAAAACAAGCGATTTCAAGAA
>JAXJVI010000287.1:0-15061 GCA_036308615.1 Acutalibacteraceae bacterium
ATGTAAGCTCTGCAGTTTTCGGGCAGGTCGGCGTAATTCTTGATCCCCGTAATATCGCACTTCCAGCCGGGGAGGGATACTAAAACAGGCTTTGCCTTTTCAAGCAGTCCCGTAACGGGGAAGTCCTTTGTTTGCTTACCGTCAATTTCATAGCCGACGCATACCTTAATTTCATCAAGATATGAAAGGGCGTCTACAACCGTAAGGACGGCGTGTGTAGTGCCCTGCACCTCACAGCCGTAGCGGGTGGCAACACAGTCAAACCAGCCCATTCTGCGGGGTCTGCCGGTTGTAGCGCCGTATTCTCCGCCGTCGCCGCCGTGGTCGCGCATAGCCTTAGCCTCGTCGCCGAATATTTCACTTACAAAAGCACCCGCGCCTACGGCAGAGGAATAAGCCTTTATAACGGTGTAAATTTCCTTTATGGCATAGGGCGGAACACCCGCGCCTACAGCGCCGTAGCCCGCTATTGTGTTAGAGGAGGTAACCATAGGATAAATGCCGTGGTCGGTATCCTTTAAGGTGCCGAGCTGACCCTCAAGAAGAACGGTTTTACCCGCTTTATCAGCCTCGTACACAAGCTTTCTTACATCACCGACAAAGGGTTCAATGCCCTTTTTCCATTCCATCATTTTATTAAAAATCTCATCAACCGAAAGGGGCTCTTTGTGATAGAGATTTTCAATCAGTATGTTCTTTACCTCTAAAACCCGCTCTAATTTTTCTCTGAGCGCCTTTTCGTCAAACAGCTCGCAGACCTGGAAGCCGATTTTAGCGTATTTATCCGAATAGAAGGGAGCAATACCCGATTTGGTTGAACCGAAGCTTGCCTTGCCGAGTCTTTCCTCCTCATAAACATCAAAAAGTACATGATAAGGCATAACCATCTGACAGCGCTCGGACACCATGAGTCGGGGTGCGGGAACGCCGTTTTCCACAACGGAATTATATTCGTTTAAAAGCTTATCAATATCAAGGGCAACGCCGTTTCCGATGCAGTTGATAACACCCTCGTTAAAAACGCCCGACGGCAGAGTGTGAAGCGCAAATTTACCGTATTTGTTTTTTATAGTGTGACCCGCGTTCGCGCCGCCCTGAAAACGGACTACAATATCCGCGTTTCCTGCCAACATATCGGTGATCTTACCTTTGCCCTCGTCGCCCCAGTTAGCGCCTACAACAGCTTTAACCATAATTCGAGTACCTCATTTCAAAATACTGCGTAACCGTTTTTGCACAGTTACAATATATTATACAATGTCTGTTTATATAATTCAAGAGTTTAATTTGCTTTTTTCCCTTTTATTAAGGTAAATAAGATATACCGCGCACATTATAAGGGATACCGCCGCCGAGGCGGGAACCGCAAGCCCGATTTTAAATAGGTCAGGGGATGCGCCGCGGCTAAAGAGATAGGAGAGTGGAATACGCACCGCAAAGGCGGTGAAAATTCCCTGCACCATAACAAAGTCGGTTTTGCCGAGTCCGTTAAAATAGCCCAGCATACAGAAAAACAGGCTTATGAAAATATGCTCAGCCGCACAGCCGCGCTGATACCGTGCCGCCGCGGCTATAACCTCGGGATTTTTTTCAAATAACGCCGCTAAAATTTCGGGGAAGAAGAAGGTCGCAATAAAGGTAAGAATACCGAAAACAAAGGAAATCGCCATAGAAATTTTAAGGGATTTGTAGGCGCGTTCTTTATTGCCCGCACCGACATTTTGCGCCACAAACGCCGACAGTGCGGACATAAACGAAATCGGAATAATGGAAAGGAACAAAAACAGCTTTTCGGAAATTCCTATGCTTGCCGAAGCCACAAGACCCAAGGAGTTTAAAATAGCGGTTAATATCAAAAAAGATACCCTTGTTAAAAAGTCCTGAAGGGCTATCGGTACGCCTATTTTTAAGATTCTGCCGACAGAACCGCGATTTTTAAAGCTTTCCTTTGTTATTTTAAAGGGAAGACCGCCCTTTAAAATATATATTACCGAGAAAATAACGCTTACTGTCTGTGCTAACACCGTGGCAAGAGCCGCCCCCGCCGCGCCCATTTTAAATATTCCGACCAGCACCAAATCGCCGATAATATTGACGATACAGGCCACAAGAATAAAAATAAGCGGCATTTTGGAGTCGCCTACTCCCCTGAAAAGTCCGCTTATTGCGTTGTAGGCGGAAATGAATACTACGCCCGCCGCGCAAATCCTTATATATGCCGTTCCCGCACCTTTAGCGGCGGCAGGTATTTTAAGAAGTGCGAGAGCCTGAGGGGCAAAAAGGGTAAGCACCGCGAAAAATATAATCGAAATTATTATTAAGAGCTTGGTCATTCCCGCGGAGATTTCCCCTGCTTTTTTGCTGTTGCCCGCACCCAAAGCCTGTCCGATAAGGACGGTCACTCCCGTTGTAAGCCCGATTATTATGCCTGTTATTCCCTGCATAAGCTGGCTTGCGGTCGCTACTGCGGAAAAATCGGCGGTAGTCCCGAAATGGCCCACCACAATTAAATCCACCGCGCCGTAAAGCGCCTGTAAAAGCTGGGAAAGCATAAGCGGCAGGGCGAATTTAATTAAAGGCGGCAAAATTTTGCCTTTCAAAAAGGTGTTTTCCTGCATATTTGATTTCTCCAAAAAACTGTAAAATTACTGTATTGAATTGAAATAGTCAACAATTCCCCTTGTTATAGCCTTTGCTTTTAGGAGGTTTTTTTCCTCGCTTATAATATTTCCGTAATCGTAGGAATTAGAAATATAACCGTTTTCGGTGAGTACAACGGGGCAGTTGGTGGTTCGGCACATAAAATAGTAATGCCATTTGAAGGTGAAGTTTCGGTAAATGTCGGTCGAATTTTTATTCTGTGAAAGTACATAATCCGCCGCCTTTTGCGAAAAAGCATTGAAATAGTACGCTCCGAAGCCGTTTAGTGAGGACTTGTTGTTGGAGTCATGGTGTACCGCAACACAGTAGTCGGGCTTAATTCTTTTCATAAGGGTTATTTTATCATCGGTTGAGCTGGTGGAGTTATCGTTTCTTGTAAGGATAACCTCTGCGCCGATTTTTTCAAGCTCCGCTTTAATTTTTTGAGCCAAGAAAAGGTTTTGTATCGCTTCGCTGTGATTATTGACATCAAAGCCCGGAGCGCCGCAGTCTTTACCGCCGTGGCCCACGTCAATTAGTATTTTTGCTCCGTTTAAATTAACTCCGTATTCATTATCCGCGGCTGTTACGGCTTTAGGGTTTAAAAATTCAAAACAGAGCTGACCGTTCTCGTTATAATAGGAATCCCAGCCATAGAAGCCTCCCTGCTTTTTAAGGAACAGCCTTAGGGTATAATCCCTTATCCCTGTTCCGTCGGCATTTTTGTTTTCGATAACCTGTGCCGATTTAAAGAGCGGGTCGTCCTCGGGTATTGCTATTTCACCCGTAAATACGGTTGCGTAGCAAAAGGTTATATCTATATAATTATATGTAACCGAGCTTACCGCATAATTCTGTTCTGAGGGGTTGACATATGACTGCGGGAGAATATCAAAGTAAAAGGGGGCTTTCCAAAGGGTATTAAAGCTTATTACCGTGTGAGCGCCGTAGTTGGTATATTCTGCTAAGCTTATCTCGTTATGGTCGGGCAGAGAGCCGATATATTGCCTTACAACAGGCTTTTTGTCTTCGTAGGGCTTATCCTGACGCTCAAGATATACCCTGTAGCCTGCCCGCAGCGTCACATAATTATAATCCTTATAGTTAACATAGCTTGTGGAGCAGTAGTCAAGCGTACCCTTAGGCAGATAATTATTCGTGGGTCTCGACCAATCCACCGAGCCGTTTTTCAGCGCGGCGTCCGATACATTTCCGTCAAAGGTTTCGGCGTTGTATTCAACTATTTCCGCAATATATCCGGAGCCTACATTTATGTATTTGCCGCCCGTCGGAGTAGCGTTCGGGTCGTAGTCAACAATGGCGTCGCTTTTTTTACAGGTTATTTCGCCCGATGTAAAGCTCTCGCTTTGACCGCCGTGGGTGGCTTTAAAGGTGATTTTCCCAAGCCTTAGGTCCTGCGCGTTATCGCCGGGCAGACGGAAAACTCCGTTGTAGGAGACAAATTCCCCGTTGTCCTCCTCATCGGTAATTTCCTGCGTCAAATCAACCGTTTGACCGTTAAAGGCGGCGGTAACAACGCTTCCTTTTCTCGCGGCGGCGTTTACTACAAGGGTCGAGCCGCTGGGATAGGTCTGCGCGTCGGAGGGCGAAAAGCTTTTTATAATAACATATCTGTAGGTTATATAATAGGTTTTTGTCTCGCCCTTATGAGCAAAGCTAAAGGTGTTTTTACCGATGCTTAGCGTTGCCTGATAGCTGAACACGCCGTCTTCTCCCCGCTCGATTTCCGCACCGTTTACGGTAAGCGGCTCTGCGGGGTCAGAGGTTCCCGAAAAGGTAAAATCAGGCTCCGTTACGGTCTGCTTCTGCTTGGCGGGGGAAGAAATGATAAGCCGTATTCCGTTGTCAACAGGCTCTTCGGACACTACAGGCTCTTCCGAGGAGGAGGGCAGCTCCTCGACCGACGAGGCGTAGACCGAAGATGAATCCGCAACCTGTTCCTTGCGACAGGCGGACAGGGGCAACAGCGCGGTTACCGCGGCAAGGGCTAACGATAAATAAATAATATGTTTTTTAAATAAATGCTTCATTTTTTTACCCCTATTAATTATATGTTCCATTTTAATGCTTTCTTTGGTATAATATGATTTGATATGCAAAAGATATTATATTAAATTATAGGGAATTTTGCAAGATACAGACGAAAAATGTAATATACTGTAACATTTAGGAACGGAGAAGGTATAATGGGAATTTGTTATATATTCGGGGCGGGAAAGGGCTTGCTGAAAAGCTTCAGACGAAAAAAGGACGACATCGTTATCGCGGCGGACGCGGGGATTAAAAGCCTTGAAAAGCTCAATGTAAAACCCGATATTGCCGTAGGGGATTTCGATTCCTTAGGCTTTGTGCCTGCTTGTGACGAGATAATCAAGCACCCCGTAATGAAAAACGATACCGATATGATGCTGGCGGTTAAAACGGGCTTTGAACGAGGTTACACAAGATTTATGCTTTACGGCGGCGCGGGCGGAAGACCCGACCACACCTTCGCAAATATTCAGACCCTTACATATATAGCCAAGCGCGGCGGTCAGGGCTTTCTTGATTTGAGCGGCTTTACCGCTACGGTGATAAGAGACGGCGGGCTTTCCTTTTCAAAGGGAGCAAAGGGTACCGTCTCGGTTTTCGCGCTCAGCGAAACCGCCGAAAATGTGAACATAAGCGGTCTTCTTTATCCGCTTGAAAACGCCGTTCTTGAAAGCGGTTTTCCTCTTGGAGTGAGCAATGAATTTACGGGGGAACCCGCATTAATAAAAATAGGCACAGGTACGGCACTTGTTATTTGGCAGGGCGGTGCCGAGCTTTTGACAGTATAATTACCAAAAATTACACGGCAATTTTCACAATTTGGTAAAAAAATCAGAATAACATAATTTAATGCTTGACTTTATTAATTCAATAATGTATTATTATTAGCAAGAAACACTATTACGGAGCCGTAATGAGTATAGATTTTGTCGAAAATTACGAAAATTTGACGGATGAAGAGATTGTCAGCTTGATAAACGGCGGCGATTTTGAGCTTTTGCGGGTAATAATCGCCCGATATCTTCCGCGCATACATTATTATGTAGGTCTCTATTGCGCCGAAAGCGAGCGGGAGGACGCGGTACAGGAAGCAACCTATGCTCTTTATTCCGCTGTTAAAAATTTTGACGGCGAAAGGTCTTCATTTTCAACCTTTGCCGCCCTTTGTATAAAGAGGTCGGTCTTAGCGTCCTTAAAGCAGTCAAGGCGCCGCAAGGATATTCCGGACGGGCTTTTGTCCCCTATTGACGAGGTTGAGATAACCGATCTAAACAGTCCCGAAAAAATCTTTTTTGACAAGGAAAGCTATAAAAATTTAACGGATAGCATAAGGCTTGAGCTTTCGGGGCTTGAATACAGTGTTTTACAGCTTTTTCTTGAGGGTAACAAGTACATAGATATAGCAAAAAAGCTATCGATTACCGAAAAATCCGTTAATAACGCGCTTTTACGCATCAGAAAGAAATTAAAGAATAAATAGGCGCTTTTTTGCGCTTAATATATGCCCATGTAGCTTAAACCAGCAGAGCGTTGAATACAAAGATGTCGGTGCGATTCCGTCCGGGGCTAAAAAACAACCGAGAGAGGTAAAAAAGATGTTTGAAGACAAGACATTAGTTTGCAAAGATTGCGGCGAGGAGTTCGTATTCACTGCAAGAGAACAGGAGTTTTACGAATCCAAGGGCTTTGTAAACGAGCCCCAGCGCTGTAAGCCCTGCCGCGACAAGCGCAAGAATGCGGGAAGAGCGCCGAGGGAGATGCACGAAGCGGTTTGCGCCGCTTGCGGAGGAGTTGCAAAGGTTCCGTTTGTTCCGCGTGACGACCGTCCCGTATATTGCAGCGAGTGCTTTGCAAAAATGAAGGAAGAAGAGAATAACGAGGAATAATTATTTCTCATCGGAAATACCGTAGACCGAATGTCGGTCTGCGGTATTTTTTATGCTTTTTAGATTTACCGGCATAGTTATTCCGTAAAAAAACAGGGGTAAAAATATGAATAATGTATTAATTAGCTGTCGAAATACGGTTGAATTTGTTATTTAAAGCAAATATTGACAACTATTACACTTCTTTTGTAATAAAGCTTGCAATTATCGTGAAATTGTGGTAATATATGTAAAAATTCATATCGGAGGCAGAAATTTGATGAGAAAAAAACTAAAAATTGTAATTGCGGATGATTCTACGGAATTAGGGCAAAATTGTGCGAAAGCGCTCAAAGGCTACGGAATGGAGGTGGTTTTGTGTCAAAAGGACGGTCAGCAGGTTTTGAATGCGGTAAGGTCGCAGAAGCCCGATGTTGTACTTGCGGATGTGTTTATGCCGAATCTTGATATTATAGGCGTTTTAAACGGAATCCGTGAGATAGACAGCAAGGAAAGACCGATGGTTATGGCTATGTCGAGCTTTGATAACCCAAGGCTTGAAAAGGAAACCCTTGACGCGGGGGCGAGCTATTATTTTCTAAAGCCCTTTGACATTAACACTATGGCAGAGCGCATAATTCAGCTTTCGGGCTGGAAAAACGAAATATCCCCCGTGGTTGTTAAGGATAATGTCGTGACCGACCCCGAGCTTGAGCTTATGGTGACCGAGATTATCCACCAGATAGGCGTGCCCGCCCATATCAAGGGCTACCATTATTTAAGGGAAGCGATAATACTTTCGGTTAAAAACAGCGATATAATAAATTCCGTAACAAAGCTTTTGTACCCGACCGTCGCTAAAACCTACAACACTACCTCTTCAAGGGTTGAGCGGGCTATACGCCACGCTATTGAGGTCGCGTGGGACAGGGGAGACATTGATGTTTTGAATTCCTATTTCGGTTATACGATACAGAATGACCGCGGAAAGCCCACCAACAGCGAGTTTATCGCTATGATAAGCGATAAGCTGAGACTGAGACTTAAAATAAGCTGATTATACTATACATATCTTAAAGTTCCTGAAAAACAAATAGGGGTTTGTCGCTTGAAAAGCAAACAAGCTCGGCATAAGCTTTATTTCCTGCTTTTGCCAAGCTTGTTTTTAATTTTTCCTCTATTAATCGGTTAATTATTCCCGTGCCGGGAGGAGTTTTCCGCCTCAAACCAGAAGCAGACCCCGAAATCGGTGTTGTATACGCCGCATTTCTGACCGTGCAGCTTCATTATTGCCGTCACTATGGAAAGACCTAAGCCGAAACGGGTACTGTCACGCTTGTGGGACTTGTCCCCCCTGAAAAAGCTTTGCCAAATCTGGGGCATAACCTCTTCGTCAATGTGACTGCCCGTATTGAATACCGAAATTCTCACTGTGTCCCCTGACGCAGTGCTTTCGGTCCATACCTTTCCTCCGTCCGGTGTGTGGGCGGCGGCGTTTTCAAGGTAGGCCTTTAATACCTGTTCTATCTGTAATGGATCGGCGGCAATAAGGGTGTCTGCGGGGACTTTATTTTCGGTCTCTATATCCTTACCGGCAAAAATGCGGTCAAGCGCGTCTTTGCAAAGTGTGGAAATATCAAAGCTTTCTCTGTTCAGCGGAATCTGTCCCGATTCGTAGCGCGAAAGCTCTAAAATACTCAGCACCAGCTTATTCATACGCCGGCTTTCGTCAATAATGGTGTTGCAGTATTCTTCCTTCGATTCGGGGCTTACATTAAGCTTAAGTCCCTCGGCATAGCCGCTTATTATTGAAATAGGAGTTTTAAGCTCGTGGGATACATTCGCAACAAAGCCTCTCCGCATAACATCAAGTTGGCGTTCAAGCTCAATGTCCGAGCGAAGTCTCGCATTGGTTTCCTTAAGGTCGGAAAGTGCGGTATTAAGCGAGGCGGAAAGCTCGTTTACCGAAGCCGCAAGCTGACCTATTTCATCGCTTCGGTTTACAGTAAGCTTTCGGCTGAAATCAAGCTTTGTCATATCCTTGGTGATTTCGTTCATTTCGGCTATGGGCTTTGAAAATTTCCGTGCGAAATTAAGCACCCAAATAACCGAGATTATAAGGCAGATAACCGAAATCACAATAATAAATTCATTTGCGACAGAGGCGGAATTTGAGATAAGCTGTTTTTGCACCCGAACCTCGGCAAAAAGGTTGTCCCCTATCTGCTTACGGCAGAGAAGATACTCGTTTTGGTCGAATTTGCGGACGGCGGTTTCAAATATTATATCCCCCGAAAGCATTTCGCTCTTTATTGCGGTGAGCTCCTCGTGGGTCATAACAAACTTGTCGTTTTTAAGGGAAAAGTAGTCCATCATCTGACTGCCGTGGGTGGTGTAGAGTATTCTGCCCGCCCCGTTATAAATTTCAATATCGAAATTATACTTTTCGTTAATATCCGAAAGCGCCTTCACCACCTGCGAGGGTTCATTAAAATCAAGCTCGCTTACAACTAAAAGCTGTTCCTTAAGGGACCTTTTTTCCTTATTGCTGAAAAACCTTACCAAAAGCGTAACATTGGAAAGGCAAAGCACCAGCACAAACGCCGCAAAAACTGCCGCTATCCTGATAAAAATATTAAACCAAAGCCTGTTTTTAAATTCCTTAAGCCTCAAGCTTATACCCCATTCCGTAAATGGTTTTAAGGTGGGAAGCGCCGTAATCACCGAGCTTGGTGCGAAGCCTTGCTATATGTGAGTCAACCGTTCTCGAATCCCCTAAATAATCGTAGCCCCAAATAGCGTTAAGCAGTTGGTCGCGGGTCAGTACCCTGCCTGAGTTTTCATATAAGTATGACAAAAGCTCAAATTCCTTTAGGGTCAGCTCCAGCGGCACCCCGTCCACAAATGCCGTAAAGGCATTACTGTCAATAACAAGTCCCTTTTGAATATTATCCTCGCTTAGGGGCTGTCCCGAGGCGCGTTTCAACAGAGCCTCGACCCGCTTGACTAAAACCGCGGGGGAAAACGGCTTTGTAACATATTCGTCAATTCCCGATTCAAAGCCCTCAAGCAGGTCGAACTCCTCCGCGCGGGCGGAGAGCATAATTATGGGTATATCGCTTTTTTTGCGAATTTCGCGGGTAACCTCCCAACCGTCAACCTCGGGCATCATAATATCTATTAAGCACAGGTCAATGCCTCCGTCTTTATTAAAAATATCCAGCGCCTCCTTACCGTCCGCCGCGCAAACGGTATCGTATCCCGAGGCATTTAAAAAATCCGAAACTAATTTTACGATTCTTTCCTCATCATCGGCGATAAGTATTTTTTTCTTTTCCACTTTTTATTCCTCCTCGCTTTTTTTCATTTTAAAATAAATATTTTCCGATTGTATTAAGAAATTGTAAATTAGTCAAGCCTTTCGACCCTGCACCCGCTGTAATAGTGCAAAAGTATTTCCTTAAAATCGCTACCCTGCTTTGCCATATAGTCCGCGCCGTATTGGCTCATTCCTACGCCGTGGCCGTAACCGTACATCGTAAATGTGAACTTATCCTCCTTATAATCCGCCTCAAAGTCAGCGGAACGAAGGGAAAAAGCCTCGCGTATTTCAGCACCGCTTAAATCCGCTCCGCAAACCTCTATACTTGTAACCGTGCCGGAGGCAGTACGCTTGGCTTCCCCGAAATAATCCTGAGGCTCACCCGAAAAATCAACCTTTTCGGAAAGCCTGCTTTTTACCTCATCCGCCGTAAAGACCGCCTTCCCGATATAATCGGGAGCTAAAGTGTCACCCGGGCTTGCTACTGCCTTTAAATAGGGATATTCTTTACCCCAAACATTTTTGCAGTCCTCGGTTTTGCCTGAAGAAACAGCGTGATAAACCGCAAGAATAGGCTTTCCGTCATAGGTTATAGCTAAATTTTCCGTCTCGTCCGCAATACCTTTAAGCTTGTCACAGTATTCATCTGCCTTGTCTCCCCATTTTTCGCGGGCTTTTTCCTCGGTAATAAAGCTTTGGTCGGTATTAAAGTCGGTTGTGATGTCATAATCCTTGTCCGCGTTTTCGACTCGGCGGTAACAGGCAAAGGTGTATGCCGCCACCGCCTGCGCTTTAAGCGCCTCTTTGTCATAAAGTGCGGGCATTTCGGCGGCGAGCACCCCGAAAATATATTCCTTTGCCGTCATTTCGGTAATGGCTCCGCTCTCCTTTTCCAAAACTCGGAAGGTGTCCGCCGCGTATGAATCTTCCCGCGAAATCACAGGGGAAGCCGCGGTTGCGGCCGCCTCGACCGTCTCGGGCTTTTTCATAACGCCGAGGGGCAGTATAAACATAAACGCCAGCACAAAAAACGCGCATCCTATTATTTTCTTCATATTTCCACCCTTTTATCATCTTGTGATTGACTTTTTTAGACCCAAGATATAAAATATATAATGTCTATGCTAAAATTTTATGCTTGGAATTTTGCTTTAATTACTTTTGAGGTGTTTAAAAAATGAGATATAAAAAAATCATTCTGTTTTTTTGTATTGTTGTGCCTTTAAGCATATTACTTCGCACCTTTCAGCTGTTTTTCACAGTTGAAACCAACACGGGATTTTTTAAGAGTGAATACAAAACAGCGGGATTTTATTTGCTTGTGCTTATTATCGCCGCCCTTGCCTGTCTTGCGCTTATTTGCTTTACAGGTCACAGGAATCCCGAGCATCCGCCTAAAATTAATCCCTTAATCTCTTTTGCCTCGATTATTGCGGTTCTCGGTATTGCGGCAGGAGCTTATGATACAAAACTTACAGGTGTTACAATGCCGTGGCAAAGCGCCTTACTTACTGTTTCGGGGATTTTGGCGGCGGTGTATTTTCTTTTATACGCGATATCCGGATTTATAGACCTGAAGCTTTCTCCGTTGCTTTCGGTTTTGCCGTCGGTTTATTTTATTATGAAAATTATCTGCTCCTTTACGGCTATTTCCTCCCTTGCGCTTATAAGCGATAATATTTTGATTTTATCGGCTCTTTGCGTTATGCTGCTCTTCTTCTTGAGCTTCGGAAAGCTTTATAACGGCATTGATACCGAGCGCAATTTCCGCAAGCTTATGGCTTCCGGGCTTGTATCGTCAGCACTTTGCTTTACACAGGGTATACCTCACATCATTATAAATTTTGTAACCGATAACGGTTATCTCCACACCTCTAACGCCGCAAATTTCTCTATGATATGCTTCGGAATATTTATCGCCGTCTTTACTTTTTCACATTTTTCGGCTAAAAACATTCGGGTTGTGCGCCCGCAAAAGGCAAGCGAAACAGACGGCGAAGGCTTCTGCTCCGAATGAGGTGATAATTATGCGAATGAGGAAAAAGAAATACCTTGACGAAAGGCTCAAAGCCGTTTCGGATATACTTTTTATCAGCAACATTGAGGACAGAAATTTTAATACCGCCGCTGAGAAAAAGGAATTTATAGATTTTGACAAATGGTTTGACCGCCGTGCCCCCTATATGCTTGAGATAGGCTGCGGCAAGGGCGGTTTTGCTATGGAATTTGCCCGCCGCAACCCTGATATTAATCTTATCGCGGTGGAAAAGGACGCTAATGTTATAGTCTCCGCCTGTGAGAAAATCAAGGAAGACGGTATTAAAAATGTGCGGTTTATAAAATGTAGCGCGGAGTATCTGCCTAAATATATTAAACCCCATAGCATTAAACGCATTTTCCTTAATTTCAGCTGTCCTTTCCCGAAGAATAAGTACGCCTCCCACCGCCTTACCCACCCGCGTTTTCTTGAAATATATAAGGAGCTGATGAGTGACGGGGCGGAAATTCACCAAAAGACCGATAATATGCGGCTTTTTGAATTTTCGATAGAAAAGCTTACGGGCGGCGGCTTTGCGCTTAAAAATATTTCCCTTGACCTGCACAACAGCGGCTTTGAGGGCAACATTGAAACCGAGTATGAGCGTAGGTTTGCGTCTCAGGGGCTTCCGATATACCGACTTGAAGCCTATATAGCGGGAGGTAAAGCAGATGATTGATTTTAACCTTAAAAAAATCGCCCCTAAATGTGCCGAATTCGGCGCCGTGCTTGACAGCGAGAAAACAGAAAGACTTAATTTATACGGCAACCTACTGCTTTCCTGGAACGAAAAAATGAACCTTACCGCCATAACCGACCCCGAGGAGGTGCTTTACAAGCATTTTTACGATTGCATCCTGTTTTTAAAGCACATAAGACTCAATAAGGGCGATAGGCTTATAGATGTCGGTACGGGTGCCGGCTTCCCCGGAATGGTGCTTAAAATTATGCGCCCCGATATTAAGGTAACCCTCCTTGACAGCCTTAATAAAAGGCTTGTTTTCCTAAATGATGTAATAGAAAAAGCGGGGCTTGAGGGGGTAGAGACCCTGCATATGCGTGCCGAAGACGCCGGCAAAAGTCCACTTCACCGTGAAAAGTACGATATTGCCTGCGCCAGAGCGGTAGCCGCACTGCCCGCTTTAACGGAATATTGCCTGCCCCTTGTAAAAATAAGCGGAAGCTTTGTTGCTATGAAGGGGGCGTCCGCCAATGAGGAAGCCGCCGCCGCCGCCAACGCCGCAAGGCTCTTGGGAGGAGAAAAACCTACTATTATATGCGAAACCTTGACGGGAAATGAAAGCCGAGCCTTTATAGTCACGAAAAAAATATCGCAAACGCCGACAAAATATCCGAGAAAGCCCCCGGATATATCAAAACAGCCGCTTTAACGCGGCTTTTTTTGTTATAATAGGGCGATTTTGCCCGATGTGTTTTTCTTTACAAGAGAGCAAATTTATGTAAAATTATAAATGTAAGGAAAACGCAGGGAGGAATACGATGTATACTTTTTCGGACAAAAGACTTATTATGCTAAAGCCCTCCGAAATAACGGCGTCACCCGATCAGCCGAGGAAAAGCTTTGACGAGTACGAGCTAAAACGCCTTTGCGACAGCATTAAGGCAAGCGGAATAATTCAGCCGCTTATTGTTCGCAAAACCGAGAAAGGTTATCGGCTTATAGCGGGAGAACGGCGGCTTAAGGCGGCTGTTATGGCGGGACTGCGCCGAGTGCCCTGCGTTATACATAAGACCGATGACGAGACTGCCGCGCTTTATTCGTTGCTCGAAAACCTGCAACGCAGTAACCTTACGGTTTTCGAGGAGGCAGAGGGTATAAACCGCCTGATAACGGAATACGGAATTTCCCAGTCCGAGGCGGCGGCGAGACTCGGTATCTCCCAGTCCGGACTTTCAAATAAGCTTAGACTTCTAAAGCTCAGCGACAGTATTAAGGAACGCGTAAGCTCCGCCCGTCTTACCGAGAGGCACGCACGCGCACTTTTAAGGCTGCCCGAGGAGGAACGGGAGCAAGCACTCGACCGCATAATAGCCGAGGGCTTTACGGTAAGCCAAACCGAGGAATATATTTTGTCCCTTTTAACCCCCGAGGAGAAGCCTGTGCCCGCCGCTCACGGCGAGCCTGTGCGAAAGTCTGCCATAGGCGATGTGCGCCTTTTTTCAAACAGTCTTTCAAAGCTGCTTTCTACGCTTCAAAGCTCCGGCATAAATGCAAAATCCCGCAAATACGAAACCGATAAGTATATAGAATTTAAGGTTAGAATACAAAAAAATTCCGATTCCGACCGCTTTAAACAGTTAAAAATCTGTTAGATGCTTATACCTCCCCTGTATAAATATTCTGACGGTTTTTAAATACCACCATATTCATCCCCATAGGCAAACCGCCCCGAAAAATCGGGGCGGTTTGCTTTAGTAAGACTGATTAATCGCGGGAAAATAAAGCTTATGCCGAGCTTGGTTGTTTGCGTGCGCACAAATCGGGGTTTGTTTTTTACTGCCCTGCTTTTTCGGGCTCTTTTGTAAATGTTGGGCGTTTTTTCACTGAGCCTTACCGGATGTCGCGGTATCTTTCGACGGCGTTTTACCGAAAGTGTGCAATTTAATTTAATAATTCCCCCTCTTAAGGCAATAATAGGTAAAAACGGAGGGGAGCTATATGAAAACACGCAATACCGTAAGGGTGATAGCCTTTTGCGCCGCCGCAGTGGTGGTTTCTGCTGTGTTTGCAGTGCGCACAAATAATAATTTGAACAGATACAGGCTTGAAATTAAAAATAATTACGCGGCAACGCTTGATACGCTGAACTCCGGCGTAAACAATATATCCCTTATTCTTGAAAAGGCGGAGTATGTCACCACCGCTAAACAGCTGAGCCTTATGTCCGCACAGCTATTAAGCGAGGCGGAAAGCGCAAAGGCGGCGCTTTCACAGCTGCCCGCAGGGGAAAATTTAGATGTTTTAAACCGTTTCCTTTCGCAGGTGGGCAATTACGCCGTCTCGGTTTCGGAAAGCCTAATCGGCGGGGAAAGTCTTAATAATGAATACACGGCTAATATAGCGGCGCTTAAGGATACCGCGCAAAAAATCTCCGAGGCGGTGAGTAATTCCTCAATAGCCTA
>JAXJVI010000288.1:0-9437 GCA_036308615.1 Acutalibacteraceae bacterium
CTTTTCCACGCCCTCTACAGGCATAGCGTTGTAGATAGAGGCTCTCATTCCGCCGACCGAGCGGTGACCCTTGATGTTTACAAAGCCCGCCTTTTTAGCCTCTGCAACAAATTTAGCGTCAAGCTCCTCATTGCCTGTAACAAAAGGAACATTCATCAAAGAGCGGTCTTCCGGAACAACCGTGCCCTTAAAGAGCTTAGAGTTATCAAGGAAATCGTAAAGGATTTTAGCCTTTTTCTCGTTAATCTTCTTCATTTCGGCAAGTCCGCCCATTTTCTTAATCCACTTAAAGGTAAGACCCGCGATATAAATTGTATAGCAGGGCGGAGTGTTGAACATAGAGCCGTTGTCCGCGTGGGTTTGGTAATTAAGCATTGTAGGAGTAATATCCATAGCATTGCCGATTAAATCCTTGCGGATAATTACGATTGTAACGCCCGCGGGAGCAACATTTTTCTGCGCGCCCGCATAAAGCATACCGAACTTAGTAACATCGATAGGCTCGGACAAAATACAGCTTGAAATATCGGCTACAAGCGGAACATCCCCTGTGTCGGGCAACTCGTGATACTTTGTGCCGTAAATGGTGTTGTTCATACAAAATATGAACATAGTCCGCCTCGGGGTCAAAGTCCTCCCTTGTAGTTTTAGGGATATAAGAGAAGGTCTTATCCTTAGAAGACGCAACCTCACGAGCCTTGCCGTAGCGCGCCGCCTCCTTATAAGCCTTGTTAGCCCACTGACCTGTAATAATATAGTCCGCCTTACCGTTTTTGGTCATAAAGTTAAGGGGTACCATTGCGAACTGGGTGGACGCGCCGCCCTGTAAGAAAAGCACCTCGTAATCATCGGGGATATTCATTATCTCGCGTAAATCCGCAACGGTCTCATCAAAAATCGCCTGATATTCCTTTGAACGGTGGGACATCTCCATTACCGACTGTCCCGTTTCGCCGTACTCTAACATCTCTGCCGCGGCGGTCTTCAAAACCTCTTCGGGAAGCATTGACGGTCCCGCGCTGAAATTATAAACTCTTGCCATTGTTTTTACCCTCCATATTATATAATCAAGACTAATACATTCTTGACAGCGTGATGTATAACATTATATTCCTACAGAGGGAATTTGTCAATAGGATTGTTAAAATGTTGTCAATCTTTTTCTCAATTTTAAAAATCTCAAAAAAAGATTGTTATTTATTTGACAATATATTTTCTTATTAATCATTAATTAGATGTTAGATCTCAGACATTAGACAAAGGAGCTGTAAAAAGCAAATCGAGGTTTGTAGGGGCGAAGCTGTAGCAACCGCCCTTGCCTCCCTCTGACGAGGGAGGTGGCTTTTTGCGTAAGCAAAAAGTCGGAGGGAGAGAAATAAAACCGCATAAAACCGCAACCTTTTCTCTCCCTCAGTCTCGCTTCGCTCGCCAGCTCCCTCTTCAGAGGGAGCCAAAGCCTAGCTATTGCAATCACCCCTACAAACCCCGATTTGTTTTTACAGCCCTCTACGGTATAAATTATATTCTTACATTTAACATCTAAATCAGCTAACCGCATTATTAGAGCCCACCGTAACCGTGGTGGTATAATACCGTCCGCTGCGGTAGATTTTAACGCTTACCTTTTCATTAGGTCTGCAATCCTCAAGCGCCTCGCTTAAAACGGTGTAGTCGCTTATGGTCTTCCCCGCAAATTCGGTTATAATATCCCCCTTTTGGAGACCCGCGTTTTCCGCGGGACTGCCCTCGGCAACGCTTGAAACAACCGCTCCCGCGGGATAGCCGTAATATTTAAGCACGCTTTGGGTATACTTTTCGCTTATTGTAATGCCGATATAAGGCTCCGGGTCGTTCTGCTTTTCGATTATTTTTTTGCAGATTTCATCCACCGTGTTTGACGGAATGGCAAAGCCCATCCCCTCAAATTCCTCCGAAACGATTTTTGAGCTGTTAATTCCCACAAGCTGACCCTTAACATTCACAAGCGCACCGCCCGAGTTACCGGGGTTAATCGCGGCGTCGGTCTGGATAAGCTTTACGCCCGAATCCGCCGAAACAACGCGGTCAAGACCGCTTATAACGCCGTAGGTCACGCTGTCCATAAATTCAAGTCCGCCGGGATTTCCTACCGTGATCACATACTGACCCACCTTTAAATCGGAGGAATCCGCAAATTCCGCGGCGGTAAGCCCGTTGGCATTTATTTTTAAAACCGCAAGGTCTGAATTTATATTGTAGCCGACAACGCTCGCCTCATAGGAAGCCGAATCAAGGCTGTCGATAAACACCTCTATTTTAGAGCCGGACTTATTTGAAATCGCGCCCGACACAACATGGTAGTTGGTGATTATATATCCGTCCGAGGAATATACAACTCCGCTTCCCTCGCCTGTCGACTCGCTTGTACCGCCGAAAAAGCTCATAACCGAGGTTGTTGTTCTTATGCCGACTACGCTCGGGGTCACCTTTTTCGCCACCGCCTCAACCACCGATTCGGCGGTTTCATCAATATTGATATTTACATTTTGACCCGATACATTCGAGACCGTAGGCGTGTTGCCCGCATCACCGTCACTTCTTCCGATGCCTACCGCCGCTATTCCGCTTACCGCGCCTATAATAGCCGCAAGCAGAGCCGCGGCAACCACTACGCCTCCGCCGTATTTCTTTTCTTTTTTCGGCTTTTGGGGTTTCGGCGGCTTATAGCCGTAAATCGGTCTTCCCGTATGCGGGTCAAAGTTTGCGC
Organism: Acutalibacteraceae bacterium; assembly: GCA_036308615.1. Lineage (GTDB taxonomy): Bacteria > Bacillota > Clostridia > Oscillospirales > Acutalibacteraceae > UBA737. The sequence continues at coordinate 2,747 of JAXJVI010000288.1, forward strand.
CGTACTCGCCGTTCGGGAAAAAGTCCCTGCGCGGCGGCGGGGTCTGCTGCGGGCTTTCTTTCTGTTCCATATCGCCAACAGGCTCCGCCGTATAAGCGGTATCGCTCTCCGCAAATGCCTCGTCCTGAATAATTTCCTCACGGCTTTTGGTGTAAAATCCGCCGTCGGGCGTTACGGTGTATCCGCTGTTCTCACCCGGTGTATCATTGCCGTTTACCGAATCAAATCCGTTCAGCTCGCCGCTTTGTTTATTGAAATCGTCCATAATAAAACGCTCCTCCTTTTGTTTGACCTTATTATAAAACCCCTTTGTTGCATTTCTAATTCAAATATATGAATTTTTGGTTAATAATTTTGAAGAAATTTCATTTCATCGGATAACGGATAAAAAGCTCTAAAAAGCCTTTTAAATTAAAGGGTATTATCGGGTAAAGATAATTTCTGCCCGAAAGGGTTTTAATAAACAGCATACATATAAAGATGAATATAATACCCCCTACAAAGCCCCAAAGCCCTAAAATTTGGGTTAAAACAAGGAGCAACAGCCGTTCAAACTTCATAGCGTAGCCCATTTCAAAGTTAGGCAAGGAAAAGCTGGCTATGGTGATAAAAGCCATAAAAAGTATCGCCTCGGTTATAAACCAGCCGGCGTCAATAGCGAACTGGGAAAGCAGTAAACCGCCTACTATTCCCAAGGAATTTGAGAGGGAATCGGGGGTGTTAAGGGAAGCAAGTCTTAGTCCGTCCACCATAAATTCAAGTATTAAAAACTGCAAAAACAGGGGTATCTGCCCCGTATCGTTAGGCATAATGACATCAAGCCATCGCGGAACTATACTGGGGTTGTTCACAAGCAGTAAATAAAGTGGCGTTATAATAACATTAGCTATTGATACCGCCATTCTGATAATCCGCGTGTAGCTTGCGACTATGGGCTGGAAGTAATAATCGTCGGTCTCCCTGAAAAAGTCGGAAAGTGAAATCGGCATTATCATAACCGAGGGTGAATTATCCATAATAAGCGCGATTCTGCCGTCAAAAATACAGGCGGAGGCATAGTCGGGGCGCTCTGTGGTCTTAAATTTCGGGAAAGGATTGAAAAAGGCGTTTTTCTGGAGCTTTTCGGCAATCGCCTGCCCTGTCATTGACGCGCCGTCAAGCTCCATATTTTTAAGCTTTTTCCTTAAGATATTAAGCACCCTTTCGTCCGCAACCCCGTCAAGGTAGCTTATGGCTATATCAAGCTTTGTCCCCTTGCCTATCTGCATATATTCCATACGAAGACGGCTGTCCCGTATTCTGCGCCGTATCATAGCGGTATTCATAACAAGGGTTTCAACAAAGCCGTCACGGGCTCCCCTTAATGACTTATCCTTTTGCGGCTCCTCCACACCTCGGGCGGGGTAGGTGCGGGTATCTATCATCAACGCCCCGCTTATTCCATCTATAACCAGCACGGAGGGCCCCGACAGCACCGCCGTCACCGCCGCCTCTCTATCCTCTGTGCTGTCCACCTCAACATAGGGCATTTTAAGGCGGGCAAAGGCTTTCATATCGGTGATTTTGTCAATGTCCTCGGGTGTCTGCTTATAAAGAAATTCAAGTATTTTTTCGTAAACCTCGTCCTTTATAAAGCCGTCAATGAAATAAAGAGCCGCCCGTCTTTCACCTATTTCAAGCTCCCTTTTTATAATATCAAAGCTTTTATCGGGCTTTAATTCACCGTCTAAGCACTTAGTCCACAAATCATAATTATTCATAAAAAAACCGCCCTTTCTCGGGATATTATTCCCGTAAAAAGAGCGGTTATTTACCTATTATTCAAGATTCAGCTTTTTAGTGAGGAAATGACGGGTAATCACAAAGTAAACTATTGAGAGTACCGCCGACATAACAATCAAAAAGCCAAAAAATAATCCTAAATACATCACCGAATCGTTTATGAGATTATCAAATTCCTCCATACCTCCCGCCGTGACAAAGGAAATAGGTATCATAATAAGCGAAGTGATTATCTGAACCGCGGCGTAAAGGCAGATATAGGCTATTGCCGCGCCGCCCACCTTGTTTTTAAACTGCTGACCCAGCGCCATTGCCGCGTAAAACATCAAGAGCGACTGGAAGGGCGATAAGAGCAAAAGCAGTAAAACCTCCGAGGAAATTAAGGCTATCTGCCCTGCCGAAAAATACTCGGGCAAAGCGGTTAACGCAATTCTTATATCGCTTAATATTTCCCCTAATATTTCGGTTCCCGCGCCTAAAACAAGAAGCGAGCAGATAACTACAACAAAATCGATTATTATCACAACAACGCCGCAGATAAGCTTGCAGAATATATGCTGTGTGGGTGTAAAGGGCAGAGTAAAGGTAAGATACCCCTCGTGGGTTAAAAGGTTTTTGTAAAACCGCATTACCACGATTACAAGCCCTACAATAAATACGGCGAAAATTCCCAGTACATATGCGGTTACGCTAAGTCCCCTTGCAATATTTAAAACATCATTTTCTAAATCGGTTAAAAAGGTAAGGCGGGATAGCACCGCAAACCCGATAAGCGCCGCCCAAATAGGCAAAAGGCTTCTGAAAAGTGAATGAAATTCGTGTTTATAAAGCTTCTTTAGCATCTGAATACCTCCCTGAACAGCTCGTCAACGCTTCTTCCCTCGCGCTGGCGTATGTTGTCAACCGTATCGCACATCACAATATCGCCGTGATTGATAAAAATTACATCGCTTAAAACCTGTTCTACATCCGAAATCAGGTGGGTGGAAATAATTATCGTCGCGTTTTCGTTGTAGTTGGCGATAATCGTGCGCAAAATATAATCACGGGTCGCCGGGTCAACCCCCGCAATCGGCTCGTCAAGCAGGTAAAGCTCGGCTTCCCTGCTCATTACAAGGATAAGCGCCACCTTTTCTTTAGTACCCTTTGAAAGGGTTTTAATTTTCTTTGTGCGGTCAATTCCTAAGCTTTCAAGCATTTTATCGGCTCTGTCAGGATTAAAGTCGCTGTAAAAGTCGGAAAAATACTCAATCATCTGATTAACCGTCATCCACCCGGTTAAAAAATTATGGTCGGGCAGATATGAAACGATTTTCTTAGTTTCTACACCTATCGGCTTGCCGTCTATAAGAATTTCACCCACAGTAGGCGTAAGCAAACCGTTTGCAAGCTTTATAAGGGTGGTCTTGCCGCTGCCGTTAGGGCCTAATAATCCCACAATTCTTCCCTTTTTAATTTGCAGATTAACGCCGGACAGCGCAATCGCGTTTTTGTAAATCTTAGAAAGATTTGCGCATTCTAAAATATTGTCCATTAAATTTGCCTCCTTAATTCGTTATTTACCGCCTTAATTATTTCCTCATCATCAAGCCCCAAAGCCTTAACCGATTCGATAAACAAACGCACCTTACCCGAAGCATAAGCGTTTTTTACCGCGGTTATTTTGTCCCTGTCCTCGGTGACATAACGGCCGTCGCCCCGCTTTGTGAAGATAATCCCCGTGGTTTCGATTTCGGTAAGCGCCCTTTGCATTGTGTTAGGGTTTACCCCCGCCGCAACCGCAAGCTCCCGCACCGTTTCAAGCTTACTTCCCGCCGGGTATTCCCCGCTCACTATCTTAAGGGTGATAATCTCAACCAACTGCTGAAAAATCGGTTTGTCGTTTGAAAAGCTCCAAGACATTTTATCGCCTCACTTTCTTAGTGTACTAATTAACTAATACAATAATACGCTATTATTCCGCATTTGTCAAGCATTTTATAAATTATTTTTATTTTTCGGCAGAAAATACGCTTGACAAATACCCCGTGGGGGTATATAATTATCCCGTAATTCATTAAATTGGATTACGCCGGCAACGGATTTTTCCGTTCCGCATCTAATGTCTAACATCTAATATTGGGAGAAAAATGATGAAACAAGAGCAATACAATATAAGCGGTATGTCCTGCGCGGCGTGTTCAAGCTCGGTGCAGAGGGTGGTTTCAAAGCTTAACGGGGTCGAAAGCTGTGAGGTTAACCTGATAACAGGCAAAATGACCGTTAGTTTTGATGAAACCAAAACAGGCGAGCCTGACTTTATAAGGGTTGTTGAAAAGGCGGGCTTCGGCATTGAAGCGGATAAGCCAAAGGCGGAAGAAAAACAAGAAAAAAAGGAAAAAAGCGGGCTTGCGCCTCTTATAATCTCGGCGGTGCTGTCGGCAGTACTTCTTTATATATCAATGGGACAAATGCTGACAGAGCGTCTGCCCGTGCCCTTCTTTATGAATATGCACTCTTCGCCCTGGGGCTTTGCGCTGACTCAGCTTTTGCTGTGCATACCCGTGCTGTTTTTCGGCAAAAAGTTCTTTACCTCCGGTATACCCCTGTTATTCAGGGGTCACCCGAATATGGATTCGCTGGTTGCAGTGGGCGCGGGAGCTTCATTTATATACAGCGTTGTGATGACATATACAATACCCTACTACTCCCACACGGTGCATAACCTTTATTACGAAAGCGTGGCGGTGGTAATAACCCTTGTGGCGCTCGGCAAGCATATGGAGAGGCGGAGTATGAAAAAAACCGCCTCAGCGGTTAAAAAGCTTATGGAGCTGTCGCCGGATACGGCGAACGTACTGCGGGACGGCAAGGAATACACGGTACCTACCGCCGAGGTGGGAGTAGGCGAAACACTTATTGTAAAGCCCGGTGCTAAAATCCCCCTTGACGGAGTCGTTACAAAGGGCGAGTCCTCAGCGAACGAAGCTATGCTTACGGGCGAGAGTATGCCTGTTCCAAAAGCGGTCGGGAGCGAGGTTATAGGCGGCAGTATAAATTTAAACGGTGTTATATATGTAAGGGTAACACGGGTAGGCGGCGATACCGCCCTCTCCAAAATAATAAAATTTGTTGAGGACGCACAGAACAAAAAAGCCCCAATATCCAAAACCGCCGATAAGGTGGCGGGCGTATTTGTACCCGCGGTTATTTTGATTGCCCTGCTATCAGCCGCCGTGTGGCTGATAGCAGGTAAGGATATTTCCTTTGCACTAAAGGTGTTTACAAGCGTGCTTGTAATCGCCTGTCCCTGTGCTTTAGGCCTTGCGACCCCTACCGCCGTAATGGTTGGAACGGGCCTTGGAGCGTCTAACGGAATTTTAATCCGCAACGGCGAAATTCTTGAAATCACCCATAAGGTAAAGGCGGTTATTTTCGATAAAACAGGCACGGTCACCGAAGGCAAGCCTGCTGTTACAGATATTGTTTCGGATAACGAAAGGCTCTTGCTCGAAACCGCCGCGGCGGTTGAAGCGTTATCCGACCACCCGCTCGCAAAGGCAGTGACGGAATATGCCGAAAAGAACGGTATCGAATTTAAAAGCCGCCCCGAAAGCACCGAAAATATTTCGGGCAAGGGTATTAGAGCCAACCTTGACGGCAAGGAAATTCTGTTAGGCAGTCTATCCTTACTGAAAGAAAAGGGAATAAATACCTCGGAATATGAAAATAAGGCAGAGAAGCTTTCGAGTGAAGGCAAATCCCTTATTTTTGCGGCTACCTGTAATAAAGCGGTTGGAGTAATCGCCGTGGCGGACAAATTAAAGGAAACCTCCCCCGAGGCGTTTAAAAAGCTTAAAAAATTAGGCGTTAAAACCGTTATCCTCTCGGGCGACAACAGGGCGTGCGCCGAATATATCGGTAAACGCCTTAATGCCGACGAGATTTATTCCGAGGTGCTTCCCGAGCAAAAGGCGCTTATCGCGGACGAGATACGCAAAAAATACGGCACGGTTATGATGGTAGGGGACGGCATTAATGACGCGCCGGCTCTAACCAAGGCAGACATCGGCTGTGCGGTGGCAAGCGGAAGCGATATAGCAATAGAGTCGGCGGATATAGTTCTTATGAAAAGCGACCCTAACGACATTCCGCGGGCTATCCGTCTAAGCCGTCTTACAATTACAAATATAAAGGAAAATCTGTTTTGGGCGTTTTGCTACAACACGGTCTGCATACCCGTAGCGGCGGGGCTGTTATACGCCTTTGGCGGGCCGCTCTTAAGCCCGATGTTAGCGGGGCTTGCAATGTCCTTAAGCTCGGTCTTCGTTGTCGGCAATGCCCTTAGACTCAGAGGTAAAAAGCTATGAGTGAATGTAACTGTCAAATAAAGCACAAGCACCGCGAGGAAAAGGAGTACCGCTCCCTTGTAAACCGCCTTAACCGCATAGAGGGGCAGATACGGGGAATTAAGGGTATGCTGGAAAACGACGCCTACTGCACCGATATTTTAATTCAGGTGTCGGCGGTGTCTGCGGCGCTTAACGCCTTTAATAAGGAACTGCTTTCACGCCACCTGCACACCTGCGTGGCTGAAAATATAAGGAAAGGTGACGATTCGGTTATTGACGAGCTGGTTGTCACCCTCCAAAAACTAATGAAATGAGGAAATGAAAATGGAAAAAGTAATCTCGGTACCCGATATGCATTGTGACGCCTGCGTAAGGCGTATTACAAACGCGCTGAACGAGGCTGGGCTTAAATTCACAGTATCGCTTGAAAGCAAGACCGTAACGGTAGACGGCTGTGAGCATTGTCTTAAAACCGCTTTATCCGAAATAGAGGACTTAGGCTTTACACCGAGTGTGTAGACCGTAAAAAACAAATCGGGGTTTGTAGGGGTCTTTGATTAGCTGATAATAAGGCCCCC
>JAXJVI010000289.1:0-4976 GCA_036308615.1 Acutalibacteraceae bacterium
GGAGTAAGCCACTTAATGGTGGTTTCGGGTATGCATTTAGCAATCATAGTTTCGCTTGTCAGTAATCTTATCGAGAAAATTATTTATAACCGTTATCTAAAGGCGATAACCGTTTTGCTTACCGTTTTGTTTATGGCGGCGTTGTGCGGTTTTACAAAATCAATTCTAAGGGCGGGATTATGCTATATTATTTATGCCGCGAGCATAATTCTCAAGCGAGATAACACACCGGAAAACACATTAGGGGCGGCGGTTGCGTTTATTTTAATAGCCGAGCCCTTTGCGATTTTAAGTGTTTCCTTTCAGCTTTCCGTGTTGGCAACCCTCGGAATTACGGCTGTAGCGCTTCCCGTAACCAAGCATTTAAAGGAAAAGTACACCGGTTACAGCCTTGTTTTCTGTGCCGCTGAGCTTGCAATAGTGACTTTAAGCGCGCTTTTGTTTACTCTGCCTGTGACCGTTTGGATTTTTGGGTATGTTTCTACAGTTGCCGTAATTGCGAATATTTTAGTTTCTTATGCGGTGACCTTAGCATTGTGTTTTGCCGCGGCGGGGCTTGTTTTCTGTTATATTTTTCCGCTTGGCGGTCAAATTTTGCTCGTGGCTGGTTCGCTTGTGACAAAGTATGTAAATTTTGTTATAAATACGCTCGGGTCTTTGCCGTTTGCGGCGGTGCGACTCGGAGATTATAGCTTTATATTTGCACTTTTGCTCTTGTTTTCGGTAATATTCGTTTTATTTGCTTGTAAACGGAGACAAGATATGTTAAAATTAGAAGAAATGCATGCGAAAATAATCAGCGAGGGCGGTGGGAAGTTAAAATGGCGGTGATAAACGAGGACGCGTTTAAATCACGGATTAAATCGGGCGGTCTTGCTCCGATTTATATATTATTCGGCGATGACGGATATTTGAAAAAAATGTACGCCGAGAAGCTTACAAAAATGACCGCGGACAAGGATGACATTTTTAATTTCTGCCGTTTCGGCGCGGACTGCGATTTGCAGGAGGTTTATGATTTCCTTTGGCAGATTCCTATGATGGCTGATAAAAAATGCGCGGTGCTCTGCGACTACGATGTTGAGCATTGCTCAAAGAACGATTTCGACAAGCTTTTAAGCCTTGCTTCCGGCGGCTGTGATACCGCGCTTTTGATAATTTGGTTTGATAGTCTCCCGATAGATGCTAAAAAAAGTTCTAAATTTAAAAAGCTTGTGTCTGCCGCGGAAAAATGCGGCGGCGCGGCGGTAGAGCTTAACCACAGGCGTGCGCCCGAGCTTGTAAAAATGCTAACCGACGGTGCGGCAAAGCGGGGATGTAAAATGGACTCCGCGGCGGCGCGGTATTTGGTGGAAAGCGCGGGAGAGGATATCAATACCCTTGTAAATGAGCTTGATAAGCTGTGCCACTATCTGCCGAAGGGCGAAATCACAAAGGCTACGGTTGATTATGTGTGCGTAAAAACTCCCGAGGCGTCGGTATACAATCTTTCAAAGCAGATTTTCGCGCGGCAGTCGGGAGAAGCGCTTAAAACGCTGGACGAGCTTTTCTTTATGCGTTTTGAGCCGATGATGATTTTATACACGGTGTCCTCGCCGTATATAGATATGTACCGCCTTTACGCCTTAAAAAAGAGCGGAGCGGATAAGCGAGAAATGGCAGAGCTTTACGGCTATAAGGGCAGGGAGTTCCTTATTGACAGGGCGGCGCAGAATTTAAGGCTTTTTGATTTTAAAAAGCTCTCTTTAAGCTTTGATGCCTTGGTTGACGCCGACCGCAGGCTTAAATCCTACGGGGCAGACGGGCGGATTATTCTTGAGCAGTTGGTGATTAGGCTTATTTATATTATCGCAAAGGGTGAGGCGGTTGATAAAGCTTGACAGACCCGTGATTGTTGAGGGGAAATACGATAAAATCACCCTCGAAAATGTAGTTGACGCGCTGATTATAACGACCGACGGCTTCGGCATTTTTAAAAACAAAGAAAAATGCGATTTGATAAGGCAAATTGCCAAGAAAAACGGCGTTATAATTATGACCGATTCCGACTCGGCGGGGGCGGTAATACGGTCGTATATTAAAAAAATAGTCTCCGACTGTGAGATTATAAATGTGTATGTTCCGGAGTTGAACGGTAAGGAAAAAAGAAAGACTAAGCCGTCAAAGTCGGGGCTTATCGGCGTAGAGGGAATGACCCCCGAAATCATTGAAAATGCGCTCAAAAAAAGCGGAGTTTTTTCGGCACGAACAGAAGAAAGACGGAAAATCACAAAAGCGGATATGTTCGCTTTCGGGCTTTCGGGCGGGGAAGACAGCAGGGAAAAGCGAAAAAGCTTTTTGAAGTATTTAGGACTGCCGGAATCGCTTTCCTCTTCCGCTATGCTTGATGTGCTTAATAATATGCTTACCTTTGAGGAGTTCACCGAAAAGGCTAAGCACTTTAAAAATAACGGACAGTTATAAAAACGGAGATGTGGTAATGAAAAAAATCGGGTTTGACAATGAGAAGTATATTAAGCTTCAGTCGGGCAATATAAGGGACAGAATCGCTATGTTCGGCGGCAAGCTGTACCTTGAGTTCGGCGGCAAGCTGTTTGACGACTATCACGCGGCGAGGGTGCTTCCCGGCTTTGCCCCCGACGCAAAGGTTAAGATGCTTTTACAGCTTAAGGACGACGCGGAAATAGTAATCGTAATAAACGCCGACGCTATAGAAAAGAACAAGCGCCGCGGCGACCTTGGAATCACCTACGACCTTGATACCCTAAGGCTTATTGACGCCTTTCGCGGAATAGGGCTTTATGTGGGGAGCGTGGTTATCACAAGATATACGGGTCAGCCCTCGGCAAACGCCTTTGAAAGTAGGCTTACTAAGCTTGGTATTAAGGTTTACAGGCACTACCCGATTGAGGATTACCCCTCTAACATATCCCGCATAATAAGCGAAGAAGGCTTTGGCAAAAACGATTATATAGAAACGACAAGAAAGCTTGTTGTTGTTACCGCACCGGGCCCCGGGAGCGGTAAGATGGCGACCTGCCTTTCCCAGCTTTACCACGAAAACAAGAGGGGAGTGAAAGCGGGCTACGCTAAATTCGAGACCTTCCCGATTTGGAATATACCCCTTAAGCACCCCGTGAATATTGCATATGAGGCGGCAACCGCCGACCTTAACGATGTTAATATGATAGACCCGTTCCACCTTGAGGCGTACGGCAAAACCACCGTTAATTACAACAGAGATATTGAGATTTTCCCCGTGCTTGACGCTATGCTCAAGGGGATTTCGGGTGAGTCGCCCTATAAGAGCCCTACCGATATGGGGGTCAATATGGCGGGCTTTGCAATTTTTGACGACGAGGCGGTCTGTGACGCGGCAAAGCAGGAGATAATCCGCCGTTATTATGCCGCGCTTGTAAGCGTAAGACAAGGGCTTTCAGAGCAAAGTGACGCCCAGAAAATTGAGCTTTTAATGAATCAGGCGGGCGTTTCGGTAAATGACCGACCCGTTGCCGCCGCGGCGCTTACAAAGGCGGAGAAAACCGACGCTCCCGCCGCCGCAATAGAGCTGGCAAGCGGTAAAATCATAACGGGTAAAACCTCAAGCCTGTTAGGTCCCTCCTCGGCAATGCTTTTAAATGCGCTTAAGGAGCTTGCGGGAATACTCGACGAGACCGACCTTATTTCGCCGACCGTAATAGAGCCAATACAAAAACTTAAAACTCAAATTATGGGCAACCATAACCCACGGCTTCACACAGATGAAATTTTGATAGCCCTTTCAATCTGCGCCGCTACAAGCGATATTGCAAAAAAAGCGCTCGAACAGCTTAAAAACCTTAACGGTCTTGAAGCACATTCAAGCGTTATACTCTCCCGAGTGGACGAGCAGGTCTTCAGAAAATTAGGGGTTAATATGACCTGCGAGCCGAAGTATCAGACTAAAAAGCTTTATCATAACTAAGCCTGTAAATTGTTCTTACGGAATTTAAGGTAATCTTCAAGAATAATTACCGCCGCAACGGCGTCTATAACCTCTTTGCGCTTTTTGCCGCGGGTATCGGTAAAGTTAAGGGCGGTGTGCGCCGAAACGGTGGTACAGCGTTCGTCCCAAAGGACGGTTTCTGTGCCGCTTTCCATTCCTATTTTTTCGGCTATGTCCTTACATTCCTCGGCTCGGCTGCCTAGAGAGCCGTCCATATTTTTGGGGTATCCCACCACAATAAGCTCAGCGCCGTACTCATTTGCCAGTGCGGCGACTTTTTTTACAAGCTTTTCGGTGTTGTATTCGGTTATTACCGTTTTTGGGAAAGCGAAGCTTTCGCCGCTGTCCGAAATGGCGATACCGGTGCGGGCTTTGCCGAGATCAACCGACATTATAATCATTCTTTATCTCCCACTCCGTCCTTGTTTTTACCCATAAAGGAGGAAAGTCGGCTGCGCTTGGGGATAAGCTCCTCGGGCAGGTGGGAGGTGTCGTTGTAAAAGACAACCTCGGGGTTTAATTCACCGTCAAATCTGATAAGAGTTACCGCCGTGTTTTCGCTCCAAGGCATTTCGCTAAGCTTTGTAATATCTCCCTTTAAAAGACGGCATAAAAGACAGCGTGTAACCCCGCCGTGGGTGGTGCAGGCGACTGTTTTTCCCGCATTTTGAGCGGCGATATTTTTGACCGTGTTCCATATGCGCTCGTAAGCGTCCCGCATTTTTTCGCCGCCCTCGGGGGCGAAATCCTCCGGGTGATTGTCCCAGGTATCCGCAAGACCGGGTATGGAATTAAAGGTTTCGACAAAGGGCTTGCCCTCCACAATTCCGCCGTCAAGCTCTACAAGCCCTTTTTCGTCTATCGGCTCTAAATCGCGGCTGCCGATTACCGCAAGTGCGGTTTTGCGGGCGCGGATAAGGGGGCTTGTGTAGACCTTATCAAGCGGTATATCCTTAAAACGGTTTTTTAAATATTCGAGCTGTTTTTCGCC
>JAXJVI010000290.1:0-2003 GCA_036308615.1 Acutalibacteraceae bacterium
TAACCGATGATCAAGCACTCGGCGGCGATAGATATTTCATTATCGCGGACAGCACCGGAACCACCGGGTTGTGCATGCTGTCCTCATCTAGCAGTACTGAATGGCGTTTTATGAACGGCGACAGCACCGCAACATCAGACCCCGAATACGTCGGGGCCATTGACCCGGCAACCTCCGGCGGGTTCGGGGTTTTTCACCAGTTCAGAGTCCGCGTGCGCAAGCTAACTGCATCCAGCAGCAGTGTGGAGGTTTACGTCGACGGCGCCCTTAAGCTCACAGCAACCGCCGGAGCTGCACTGGTTACCTGCGCGAAAATCGGATTTATCGGTGGAGTTACCGGTAGTCCTTCAACGTCCGCCGGTATTAAAAACGTCTATGCGTACGACCTTAGCGGCGGAGAATTGGTGGACCGCGGCGTCCTTTCCGAGGGATTTAATCGTTTAATAAACTGGGCTAAAAATGATTCGGGGTTTATAACAAGCGAAATTGATTCAATCGGTACGGATTGGGTTAGATTCAAATGCGGGTTACAAATTTGTTATGGATTGGTAACGAATAATAATAACCTAGGAACTGGTATTATGCGTGTTTCTTTTCCAAAAGCCTTTAAAGCAAATCCAAATTTAACGGCAACCCCTAGCGTTGGATTAGGATATTTATGTACTGTTCAAGTCGAAAATACTTCAACTTGGAAGATTCATACTTTCGCGTATCACAATAATATTATAGAGCATGTTAGAGACAGTGCGCCTTATAATTTTATAGCAGTAGGGACATGGAAATAAGGAAATATTAAAATGTATTCAATAAATCAAATATTCACCGATGACGAAGATTATGCTAGCAAAGCAAATTGGTGTAACGAAAATGGTTGTTATATTGAAGAGATTGAACCAAAAGAAGATGGAACTAGACAGTTTCAAATTAAACAGATACTGCAGAAAACAGAAGATGAAAAACTGATTGAGCAGTACCAATCTGAAATCGTAGAATTAAAAAAATATCTATCCGATACCGACTACAAGGCTATCAAATTTGCTGAAGGTGAATTATCAGAAGAAGCATACCGAGAAGATAAATCACAAAGACATGACGCTAGAGCAAGGATTAATGAATTAGAAAGTTTGATTGAGGAATTGGAGAAAGAGCAGGAGGCCAGCAAGTGATTGAGACAGCCTTATGGGGCTTATCCCTGCTCATAACCGCTGCGGTGTGCTTTTGGGTAGGCGTCGGCGTGGGACGCGGTGAAGGCGTGCCGCGTGATAGGATTACAGAAATCTGCGACACTTGCCCGGGACGCCGGGAGAAGTACAAGCAATAAGCGTTATAGCGGTCACAGTTGACCGCGGCCGCATTATGCTATAATGGCTAATCGTTTATTTTTGATAGGACAAATAATGTGTGATTGTATTGATTGGTATTATGTTATTGCTTTTATCTGCATTGTGATATTTTTCCAAATCTTAATGTACAAATGCGGCTACATGCAAGGCGAGCAGTCAGCATATAAGCGATTTACAAAAGTGTGTAATGAGTGCAGAAACAAAGATAAATGAACTTGTCGGAAAAATCGAACAGTTGAGGAATAAGGGCAATGATCGACAACTGCGGGATGCCCTGGGCGATAGGCGTCACGGGGCTTGTGATTTTATTAATTGAAATATGGCTTATTATCAGTATGTGGGGCGGCGATAAATGAGATATGGGATGCCCTATAAAGGGAGTAAGAACTCGATCGCCGCTGAGATTATCAGCATATTGCCTCCGGCTAAACACTTTTATGACATTTTCGGCGGCGGGGGTGCTATGACTCACGCCGCCGCGCTATCCGGCAAGTACCAATACATCCATTATAATGAACTTAATCCCTTAATCTGTAAGGGGTTTAAAATGGCAATTAATGGGGAGTTTAAAAACGAGCGCCGGTGGATCTCACGGGAGTATTTTAACGCCCACAAAGGCGATGATCCATATGTGGCGATCTGCTGGTCGTTCGGGAATAA
>JAXJVI010000291.1:0-9636 GCA_036308615.1 Acutalibacteraceae bacterium
CAAGGGAGGCTATGACAACTATCATTTCACCCCTACAAACCCCGATTTGTCTCTTAAAAAGCGAACAAGCTCGCAGTCTAATGTCTGATTTTGTCCGGTAAAATATACGCAAACGGGTAAGCTGCCGCGCAAAGGGCGAGGGCTGTCCATATATCAATGACCGAATGCTGCTTTAAAAAGACGGTGGAAAGGCAGATAAGCACAGTAGCCGAAACAAAGCCGAACTGCCACCAAAAGGTTTTAAAGCGCTTGCAGTGCCAGCTTGTAAAAAGCACCGCAAATGAGCCTATAACATGGAGCGAGGGGCATACATTAGTGTTGGTATCGAAATTATAAAGCCCGTTAATAATAGCTATAAATATATTGTCCCCCGAAAATTCGGCAGGGCGAAGCTCCTGCTTTGTGGGATAAATGATATATATCACCGATGTCACCGTGTATGTAATGATTATAAAATACATCAGCTTTTTAAAGGCGGGAATATCGAAAAACCCGGTGTAAAAATGAATCCCTATAAGGAAGACAAACCAAAAATAATAGGCGGGAACAAAGTACTCGCAAAAGGGAATCTTAGCGTCCAGCGCCGCTTCAACGGGGTGATAGTCGAGGGTCAGCCCCCGCTCTAAAATGAGAAAGGTAAGCCCGTAAATCGGCCAGTAAAGGAGTAAAAGCAGGTGGCGAAATTCGGGTGAGGTTATGTTGGAGGGCCTTAATTTTCTATAATCTACCATAGGTGCAGTCTAAATCCTTAATAATGTATTCTCCGATGCTTTGGGCGGCACAGCCGTCAAATTCCGCTTTTAAAGTATCCGACATAAGCTTAAGCTTTTCGCCGTTTTCAAGCAAATCGCAGACGGCGTCGCACAGCCCTAAGACCGAATCGCGCATATCGGCAAAGCCGTTTTTAAGGAAAAATTCAAAATTCCTTGTTTCACAGCCGGGAACAGCATCAATAAACAGCATGGGCAGAGCCTTAACCGCCGCCTCGGTGGAGCTAAGTCCACCGGGTTTTGTAAGGATTAAATCCGCCGCGTCCATATAAAGCGGCATACGGCTTGTAAAGCCTACCACCATCATATTATCGGGCAGGGGATACTTTGTAAGAGACTTGTAAAGTCTTCGGTTGTTTCCGCAAATCACCACAAGCATTGAATCGGAGGGAATCTGCTGAGGCAGATATTCCGCGAGGGTTTTAATAGGACCGCAGCCCATACTGCCACACATTAAAAGCACAATTTTTTTGTTTTGGGGGAGCAAAAGGGTGCTTTTTGCGCTGCTTCGGTCGGTTTTTTTGTAAAAATCCATTCTCACAGGGATGCTGCTGGGTATCAGCTTATCTTCGGGAATCCCGTTTGCGGCAAATTCCGGGATAAGCTTTTTGTGGGGGATAAAATACCTGTCAAGCGCGGTTTGGTTAACCCCCGGTGAGCAGGTGTAGTCGGTGGCGATAAAATATGACTTTACGGAACACTTACGGCGTTTTTTAAGCTCGGTCATCATCATTGCCGAGAAAACATGGGTGCAGATAACCGCGTCATACTTATTTTCACTTAAATATTCTAAGAGCGAATCACAGCCCTTTATTACCAGCTCGTAAATAAAGGATTCATCCCCCTCCTTGGGCGGGTGATTCTCTTCAAAACGGTAGCTTACGCCGAAAAGCTTGGGCATTTTGCGGTAAATAAAAACATGGCCCTTGCTTATGATTTTCGATTTTTCGGGCGACCAGAAAGCCAGCGCGTCCCTTATTTCGCAGGATATATTCTGTGTTTCAAAGCAGCCCTTAAGGGCTCTCGCGGCGGAATTATGCCCTTCTCCCGTGTTACAGGACAGTATCAGCAAGCGCAAATTATTTCCCTCTCTTCGCGTTTTAAAAGTTTTTGTCTAAGCTTAATAAGGTGGGGTCGGTTGTAGCGTTGAATCATCATAAACGGAATATTGCAGGCGACAAATACAAGCGCCAGTATTACGCCGACATAATTCTTCCAGATAAGATAAATTCCGACAGCAAAAAGGCAGAGCCAATAATGCACGCATTCGGCAACGCAGGTTTCCTTTATGAGTGCGTCAATATCAGCGCTTGTGGCGTCATAGGTCACTTTTTTAGGCAGCATATCCCGCATAACCCTGCTCATATCGGGCAGACGGTTTTTCCATTTTTTTATTTTAAGGCGGTTGTATATCTTGCCGTCTCTTTCCCATTTATATGTTCGGAAGGGAAATTTGTATTCGCCGAAAAGTCTTCTCGGCAGGGATTCGCCTATATAATGAGCAAGTATGCCTATCACGGCTACATAAGCAATGCTCATCAGCAATTTCATTTAATCACCCAAATTTTAGAACTTGTGAATATTATAATAACACAAAACCTTAAATCATTCAACCGAAAATATACATAATTCATAAATAACCTTTAAAGACTTGAAAATTTCCCTTAAAATAGGTATAATATGTATTGTTTAAGCTTTTTCCTCCATAATAACTGTGGAGGGAAAGCAATGAGTAATAAAAACAGTGAAAATCAAAAGAACGGGGGAGACGCCCGCTCGGCTCAGCTTGAGGAAATTAAGGAATTGGGCTCTGTTGCCTCTGACGGTAAGCATAAAATATACTGCCTTACCGTTATAGGCGAAATTGAGGGGCATAATATCCTGCCCGAGCAGACAAAAACCACAAAGTACGAGCATATAATTCCCCAGCTTATAGCGGTTGAGGAAAGCCGAGAGCTTGAGGGTCTGCTTGTAGTGCTTAACACCGTAGGCGGCGATGTTGAGGCGGGGCTTGCTATAGCCGAGCTTATTTCGGGTATGAAAAAGCCTACTGTTTCTTTTGTGTTGGGCGGGGGACATTCTATCGGAGTGCCTCTCGCGGTCTCGGCAAAGCGGTCGTATATCGCGCCGTCCGCCACAATGACGGTGCACCCTGTAAGGACAACGGGATTGGTCATCGGCGTGCCTCAAATGATGAATCATTTTGCGCGTATGCAAATGAGGATAACCGATTTTGTCGCAAGAAATTCTAATATCACCCCTGAACGCTTTACCGAGCTTATGATGAATACGGGCGAAATGGTGACCGATGTCGGCTCCGTGCTTACGGGCGGTCAGGCGGTAAGCGAGGGACTTATTGACGAAATAGGTACACTCTCTAATGTTTTGGACGGCCTTTACGGGCTTATCGAGAATCAATAATCGGTCGGGCAACCGACCTACATAAGGAGTATAAAAGGTATGGCAGCGGCTAAAAATAAGGGCGGCAAAGCCCGCGGCAGTGCGACCGCGACTAAAATTCAAAACACGGAAAAACGGCAGGAGGCGGCGGCCGGGAAGAGACAGCTTCTCTCGGTTATATGGTTTGCCGTTGCGGTTTTTCTGCTGTGCGTTGTGTTTATAAAGGGGCAGAATGTTTGGCTTGCGATACATAATGCTATTTTCGGCATTTTCGGCGTAACGGCGTACTTTTATCCGTTTTTACTGGGCTTTGTTGCGGTGCTTTTCGCAATGGATAAGGTAGGCGGCTCTATTAACGCTAAAATAATTGAGTCGGGCGTGTTGGTGGTGCTTATCGGCGCGGCGGTGGACATTTTTGTAAAGCATAACGGAGCGCTCACCTTCTGGGAACACCTTGTTAACGCCTACAAGCTCGGAATAAGTCTTAAAAGCGGCGGCTTTTTGGGGGCGCTTATAGGCCAGCCGTTATATATCGCTTTCGGCAAAACGGGAGCGGCAATAACGGTTATTCTGCTTATTTTCGTGTTTGTTATGATTATTACGGGCACAACCCTTGTTTCTCTTTTCAAAACAATGGCAAAGCCCGTCAAATCAATTTCCGAGCAGGCGGAGACGGCGTATCAAAACCGCCTTGACCGGGAGGCGGCGGAAAAAAGCGATAAGCAGTTAAAGGTATTAAAGGGCTTTAATGTGGATATTCCCGTGGACGATATTCCCGAAAAACGCAATATTAAAAAGGAATCCCTTGACGAAAAGCAGCGCAAGGTCGTCTCGGCTTATTACGGTAATGAAGCCCCCGACGAAACCCCCGAGAGTGTGGAAAAACCCCACGGCGACGAGACAGAGGAAAGCAAGGATATTGATGCCGCATTGAATGCGGCTAAAGCTGAGGCTAAAAAAGACGAGGCAGAAAAAATAGACTTCAAGGCGGAAACGGATAAATTCACCGAGCACCTCCAAAAGGAAAATACGGAGACGGAGGAAAGCTATAAATTCCCGCCCCTTACCCTTCTAAAAGAGACAAAGGCGCAGAACGCCGCCCTTCTTTCCGCCGAGCTTGACAACACCGCAAACCGATTGGTGGAGACTCTAAGGAGCTTTGGCGTGGAAACAAGGATCGTCGAAATAAGCAGGGGCCCCACAGTCACCCGTTATGAGCTTCAGCCCAGTGCGGGAGTAAAGATAAGCAAGATAACAAACCTTGCGGACGATATTGCCTTAAATCTCGCAACCGCCGGCGTGCGTATAGAGGCGCCGATACCCAATAAGGCGGCGGTGGGGATAGAAGTACCCAATAAGGCAAGCGCGGTAGTCGGCGTTCGCGGAATATTGGAGTCGCCCGCTTTTTCCTCGGCAAAGAGTAAGCTTACCGTGGCATTAGGGCGGGATATAGGCGGCAACGCCGTTGTTACCGATATTGCGAAAATGCCCCACGGACTGATAGCGGGCGCTACGGGCTCGGGTAAATCGGTCTGCATCAACTCCATAATAGTAAGTATTCTTTACAAGGCGACCCCCGATGAAGTAAAGCTTTTAATGATCGACCCAAAGGTTGTTGAGCTTGGTATTTATAACGGCATTCCGCACCTGCTCGTTCCCGTTGTCACCGACCCGAGGAAGGCGTCCGGCGCGCTCGGCTGGGCGGTAAGCGAAATGGAAAAGCGTTATAAAATGTTTGCCGACCGCGGAGTGCGCGACCTTGCGGGTTATAACCGCTTTGTTGAGCAGTTAGGCGACCCCGAGGTGCAGAAAATGCCCCACATCGTAATAATTATTGATGAGCTTGCCGACCTTATGATGACCGCGCCCAATGAGGTTGAGGATTCGATTAACCGTATCGCGGCAAAGGCGAGAGCGGCGGGTATGCACCTTATAATCGCCACCCAACGCCCCTCTGTTGATGTTGTCACGGGTGTCATCAAGGCGAATATCCCCACAAGAATTGCCTTTGCGGTATCCTCTCAGATAGACAGCCGAACTATTTTAGATTCCGCGGGAGCGGAAAAGCTGTTAGGCCGCGGCGATATGCTCTTTAGCCCCGTAGGCTCAAACAAGCCTAACCGTGTTCAGGGCTGCTTTGTCAGCGACGAGGAGGTTGAGGCGGTTGTGGAGTACATAAAGGGAGACCACTCCGCCGATTATGACGACGATGTTATGGTGGAAATTGAACGCCAGGCGGCGGTTGAGAAAAAACAGAAGACGGGTCTTAAGGAGGACGGCCCAGCCGAAGACCCGATGCTTAATGACGCTATAAAGGTGGTTGTCGAAAGCGGTCAGGCCTCCACCTCGCTTTTACAGCGCAGACTAAAGCTCGGATATGCCAGAGCCGCAAGAATCGTGGATGAAATGGAGCAACGCGGGGTGGTGGGCCCGTATGAGGGTTCAAAACCGCGCAAGGTGCTTATTACAAAGGACCAGCTTATGGAGCGTGAGGCGGCGGGAGCCGATTCGGCAGATGAAGAATAAAAACAAACATCTTAAATTTACAGTGGCGGCGGCTTTACTTACCGCCGCAGTTTTTATAATCGCGTTCTCGCGGGGTATTTTCGGCGAAGACCTACAGCAGATATTTAATACCGCCGCGGCGTTTGATACCTCGGCGGATTTTGTAAAAATAACAGATGTCGGTCAGGCGGACAGTATTTTGATTTATTCAAACGGTTATTCGGCAGTGATTGATGTCGGCACCGAGAACAGCGCGGAAAATATCTTAGAAGACCTTGATTCGGCACGGATAAGCAGAATAGACGCGCTGATAGTCACCCACCTTCACACCGACCACGCGGGAGCGCTGCCCGAGCTTGCAAGGCGCAAAGAAATTGATAATCTTATAATACCCGAGCTTGATTATGACGCGGAGGCGGCGTCCCTTGTTAAAACCGCAAAGCAAACCGTTACGGAAAACGGCGGCAACGCCTATACCGCCGTTCAGGGAATGAACTTTAAAATAGGGGAGTTTACCGTCACCCTGCTTGCGTATTACGGTGATATGCAGGAGGACAATAATAAGTCTGTTATAGTTATGGCGGAGCTCGACGGGATAAAGTTTCTCTTTACGGGTGACGCGGAAGCCAAGACCGAAAGGGCGCTTATTGAAGACGGGCTTAATATAGACTGCGATGTTTTAAAGGTGGGGCATCACGGCAGTGCGACTTCAAGCTCTAAGGAGTTTTTGGATAAAGCCACTCCCGACTACGCCGCAATATCGGTGGGAGAAAACAATGTATATTCCCACCCGAGCCAGTCGGTTGTTGCCGCTCTGGAAGAACGGGGCACGCAGATTTTAAGAACCGATACCGACGGTGATATAACCTTTTTCGTTGAAAACGGTAAAATTAAAACCGAAACAGAAAAATAAAAAAGCACGCGAGCTTTAAACTCAGCGTGCGAGAGTGCCGATAAACTATCCTTTGCCTCCCTCTGACGAGGGTGCGGATTGCCGGTGGCAATCTCTAAGCGTAAGCTTAGAAGCACCGACCGAAACGGCAGTTGAGAGGTGGCACGGCTTTGCCGTGACGGAGGGAGAGAAAACTCTTTAATAAAGCTTTTTGACTACCCCTCAGTCACCTACGGTGACAGCTCCCCTGACAAGGGGAGCCAAAAACAGGCTTCTTCGTCAGCCTAAACGTGCTGTTTTACTTTAAAATACTCAGCAAATCGGGGAAGGGCTCAAGTGAGCGCTTTAAAATGCCGTGCATTTGGGCTATCGCAATGCCGTAATTGGTTACAGGCACTCCCTGCTCATTACAGCGTTCAAGGCGGGACTTCATTTCCTTTTCATTTAGCATACAGCCGCCGCAATGAACCACCAAGGCATACTCGGATAAATCCTCGGGAAATTCTGTGCCCGAGGTGAAGGAATAGTTGAGCGATTTGCCCGTGTAGCTGTTAATCCAACCCGGGAGCTTCACCGTTCCTATATCCTGGCATTGACGGTGGTGTGTGCACCCCTCGGAAATCAAAACCCTGTCCCCGTCCTTAAGGCGGGAAAGCTTTGCCGCACCGCCGATAACGGTTGCAAGGTCACCCTTATAGCGGGCAAATAGGATTGAAAAAGAGGTAAGCACAACAGATTCGGGCACAATTTTGCTTACAACGCCGAAGGCCTGCGAATCGGTTATTACCATACGAGGGGGCGTTTTGAGCGCTTTAAGTGCCGCATCAAGCTCGGTTTCACGCACTACTGCAGTAATTGCGCCCGCCTCTAAAAGCTCGCGTAGGGTCTGCTGCTGCGGCAGAATAAGCCTGCCCTTGGGGGCGGCGGAATCTATTGGTGTAACCAGTATAACGGTATCGCCCGATTCTATTAAATCGGAAACGATTTTACGGTCGTTACCGGCCGTCTTTGAGAGCGCGGCGATTTTTTCCTTTAAATCGTTAATACCGTCCCCCGTATGAGAACTTACATAAATTTCATTTTCGGTTTCGGGCGGAATTTTTGACAGTAAGTCTGACTTGTTGTAAACAATAACAAAGGGCAACTTGCGCTGTTTGAAAAGCTCTGCGAGCTCATTGTCTGCGGTTTGCAAGCCTTTCTGTGCGTCAACCACTAATATTGCAATATCCGCCTGACGAAGAATTTGCTTTGCTCGGGCAACCCGTTGCTCGCCAAGCTCCCCCTCATCATCTATTCCGGGGGTGTCAATAATGACAACAGGCCCCATAGGGAGCAATTCCATTGCCTTTTTAACAGGGTCGGTTGTGGTGCCCTTTACCTCGGATACTACCGAAAGCTTCTGCCCTGTTACGGCATTTACAAGGCTCGATTTTCCTGCATTGCGCAAACCGAAAAAACCGATATGTACCCTCTCGGCTGAAACTGTGGAGTTAAGACTCACAATAATTCCTCCTTAGTATTAGAATCTAAAATCACGGCGGTTGGAATTTTTAATTTGTTCAATATTTTCGGTGGCAATTTTGCATACCTTTTCGGCGGGAATCTTTTTAAGCTCCTTTTCAATCAGCTCAAAGCCCACCTTTTTGGTCTCCTCGCTCGCATAATCCACAAGGTATTCACTTAGCGTCATAAGGGCGTTCGGGTGACAGCAGTTTAAAATCTGCCCGTTTTTACAAAGGCTCATAAAGCGGTCGCCCGTTCTGCCCTCACGGTAGCAGGCGGTGCAAAACGAGGGTATAAAGCCCTTTTTCATCAGCCAGTTTACCACCTCGTCGAGGGTTCTTTGGTCGGAAACATCAAACTGCTCGGAATCGTGGGGGCGCTCCTCCTCGGTGTATCCGCCTACAGATGTGCGGGACGCACCGCTTATCTGTGAAATACCGAGCTCCAACGCTCTGCCCCTGACTTCCTCGCTTTCCCTCGTGGAAATAATCATACCCGTGTAAGGCACGGCGATGCGGATTAGGGCAATGATTTTTTCAAATATTTCATCGGGAATCCCGTTATCGAATACATCGGGGTCAATATCGTCGGCACGCTTAACACGCGGAACGCTTATGGTGTGGGGACCTACGCCGTGTACCGCCTCTAAATGCTCGGCGTGCATCAACAGCCCAGC
This sequence comes from Acutalibacteraceae bacterium, assembly GCA_036308615.1. GTDB lineage: Bacteria > Bacillota > Clostridia > Oscillospirales > Acutalibacteraceae > UBA737. Next base: position 8,747 of record JAXJVI010000291.1, read on the forward strand.
AAATTCGTATTGGTAACGCTCAAGACCGAAGAGAACACCTAAGCCAACATCGTCAATTCCGCCCTCCATAGCGCGGTCCATTGCCTCGGTGTGGTAGGCGTAATCGTGCTTAGGGCCTGTGGGGTGAAGCTCAAGATAGCTTTCCTTATGGTAGGTTTCTTGGAAGAGAATATATGTGCCGATGCCCGCCTCCTTAAGCTTGCGGTAATTTTCTACCGTGGTGGCGGCAATATTGACATTTACACGGCGGATCGCGCCGTTTTTATGCTGAATGCTGTAAATGGTTTTAATGCATTCAAGAATGTACTCAATGGGGTTGTTTACAGGGTCTTCGCCCGCCTCTATGGCAAGGCGCTTATGCCCCATATCCTGAAGGGCGATAACCTCTTTTCTTACCTCCTCTTGGGTAAGCTTTTTACGGGTGATATGCTTGTTTTTGTGATGATAAGGGCAGTAAACACAACCGTTTATACAGTAATTTGAAAGGTACAGTGGGGCAAACATAACAATGCGGTTGCCGTAAAAGGCAAGCTTTATTTCCTCGGCAAGGCGGCACATTTCCTCCACCTTTTCGGGAATATCGCAAGCGAGCAGTACCGAAGCCTCACGGTGGGTGAGTCCCGCACAGTGCACGCCGTTTGCGGTCTTAACGGGACGCGCTTTTTGGAGTAAACTGTCAATTAAGGGAATATTGTGCTTGTTTTCTTCCGCATAGCGGAGGGTTTCGAGGATTTCTTCATCATTAATAAATTCCTCGGCCTTTAAAGATTTTGGATTGTACTGTGACATTAATCATTACTTCTTTCTTTATTAGATTGAATATAAAACGGCTTTTTGTCCCCTCTTGCGGTGACGATTTTGTAGCCTATTGATTCCATTCTTCTGTTAAG
>JAXJVI010000292.1:0-2543 GCA_036308615.1 Acutalibacteraceae bacterium
CGCCTTTGGAGCGCGGAATGTCAGGACTTTGATATGTCCGCCTTTAATCAGGGCGATTATGTCCGCGCCCTTGAGCAGCGAGCTATGACCGAGACGATTTCTAAGGTACTTTACCCCGAGGATAATCATATTGAGGGTAAGTCCCTAAGGCTCCGTCAGCAGTACTTCCTTGTTTCCGCCTCAATTCAGGATATATTAAACCGCCATTTAAGGAAGTACAACACCCTTGACAACCTGCCGGACAAGGTTGCTATTCACATTAACGATACCCATCCGACCCTCTCGATCCCGGAGCTTATGCGCTTCTTGCTTGACGAGTGCGGCTACGGCTGGGATAAGGCGTGGGATCTTGTGACCCGTACGGTTGCTTACACCAACCACACCATTATGTCCGAGGCGCTTGAGTGCTGGCCCGTTGAGCTTATTAAGCAGCGTATCCCCCGTATTTATCAGATAATTAAGGAAATCGACCGCCGCTTCAGGGGAGAGGTTCTCTCCCGCACGGGCGACCCTGCTGTGGTAGAGCGTACCGCCATTATCCAGAACGGCGTAATAAGAATGGCTAACCTTTGCGTTGCCGCCTGCCATACCGTAAACGGCGTTTCAAAGCTTCACAGCGAAATCCTTGTGAAGGAGCTTTTCACCGATTACGCCAAAATGACCCCCGAAAAGTTCACCAATGTTACAAACGGTATTGCCCACAGGCGTTGGCTGTGTCAGGCTAACCCCGAGCTTACCTCTTATCTTACCGAGCTTATCGGAAAAGGCTTTATAAAGAACGCGGGCGAGCTTGAAAAGCTAATGGAATATAAGGACGACGGCGCGGTACTCGATAGATTGCAGGCAATCAAGCGCCAAAATAAGGTTCGCTTTGCCGATTATGTTAAGGATAAGACCTCTGTTATCTTAGATCCCGACTCCATCTTCGATATGCAGGTAAAACGCTTGCACGAATACAAGCGCCAGCACCTTAACGCCCTTAATATCATTTCGGAATACCTCTATTTAAAGAACAATCCGAATGCCGACTTTACTCCTAAGACCTATATCTTCGGCGCTAAAGCGGCGGCGGGCTACCTCTTTGCTAAAGAGATTATTCAAATGATTTACAAGCTTTCGACGGTTATCGACAATGACCGTACCGTAAACGATAAGCTTAAGATTTTATTCCTTGAGGATTACCGTGTAACCTTAGCCGAGCTTATGATTCCCTCTGCCGATATAAGCGAACAGATTTCACTCGCGTCAACCGAGGCGAGCGGTACGGGTAATATGAAGCTTATGATGAACGGCGCGATTACCTTAGGTACTGAGGACGGCGCCAATGTTGAAATTCACAAGGCGGTAGGGGACGATAACATCATCATCTTCGGTATGCAGACCCCCGAGGTACTGTCGCTCCAGAAGAACGGCTACTCTCCCGCACAGTATTATAACAACAATCCCGAGCTTCGCGAGGCACTTGATTTTATAGGCAAGGGCATTGCGGGTCAGCCTTTTGACAATATTTATAATTCCCTTAAAAATCATGACCGTTATATGGCGCTTGCGGACTTTGCCGACTACAGGAAGGCGCAGAAAAAGGCGAGCGCGCTTTATGCCGACCGTGAGAAGTGGAATAAGATGTCACTTGTAAATATTGCCAAGTCGGGTATCTTTGCGGCAGACCGTTCGATAAACGATTACGCCGAAAATATCTGGCACTTAAAGCCGGTCAAGTAATTTATGGAACATTATCCTTTTGATTCAAGAAGCCTGCTTTACCGCAATAGATTAGGTGCTTTAGCCGAAGGGGATACCCTTCGGCTAAAGCTGTTGTTGCATAATGACGCACGGGTTCATTCGGCGTTTTTGCTTCTCCGTGACGACAGCGGAGATACGGTACGGGAGGCTAAAATGACGGCGGGGGACGAGCTTGACGGCTACCGCTTTTATGAGTGCGAAATAACCCTTACAGAGGGGCTTTATTGGTATCAGTTCCGCTATACAAGCTTTCATGGCGAGTTTCGCGTGGTAAAGCACGGCGGTTCCCTGGGAATTGTCGCAAATGAGGGCAAATGGTGGCAGTTAACTGTCTATAACCGCGATTATTCTACCCCCGATTGGCTTGACGGCGGCATTATTTATCAAATTTTTCCCGATAGATTTTATAATTCCCATACTCCGAAGGCTAATATACCCGAGGACCGCTTTATATGCGAGGACTGGTCAAAGCAGCCAGAATACCGTCAAACGGGGGATAAACGCAGTCTCGGTAACGATTATTACGGCGGCGACCTTAAGGGAATTGAAAATAAGCTTTCGTATTTAGAGGGGCTGGGAGTCAGCTGTATATACCTGAACCCGATTTTCGAGGCGCATTCCAACCACCGCTACAATACGGCGGATTATCTCAATATAGACCCGATGTTAGGCACCGAGGAGGACTTGGTCTCCCTTATTAACGAAGCGCAAAAGCACGGCATAGGTGTGGTCTTAGACGGCGTTTTTTCCCACACGGGGGACGACAGCCGCTATTTTAACATTAAACACCGCTACAATAC
>JAXJVI010000293.1:0-8645 GCA_036308615.1 Acutalibacteraceae bacterium
GGCTTGAAAAGCTCCAGCGCCATTTCCTTAGGAAGACCGCACTGGTACATCTTAAGCTCAGGCCCTACAACGATAACCGAACGGCCCGAATAGTCAACGCGCTTTCCGAGCAGGTTCTGACGGAAACGGCCCTGCTTACCCTTAAGCATATCCGAAAGGGACTTAAGCGGACGGTTGTTAGGCCCTGTTACGGGCTTGCCGCGTCTGCCGTTATCAATAAGGGCGTCCACCGCCTCTTGAAGCATACGCTTCTCGTTGCGGACGATTATATCGGGAGCCTTAAGCTCTAAGAGTCTCTTAAGACGGTTGTTACGGTTGATAACCCGTCTGTAAAGGTCGTTAAGGTCGCTTGTGGCGAAGCGTCCGCCGTCAAGCTGTACCATCGGGCGCAAATCGGGCGGAATTACGGGGATAACATCAAGAATCATCCACTCGGGACGGTTGCCCGACTGCCTGAACGCCTCTAACACCTCAAGGCGCTTTAAAAGGCGTACGCTCTTTTGACCTGTGGCGTTTTCAAGCTCGTTTCTTAATTCCTCGCAGGTCTTATCAAGGTCGATTTCGCAAAGAAGCTTTTTGATAGCCTCCGCACCCATACCCGCTTCAAAATCGTCCTCATATTTTTCACGCATATCGCGGTACTGCTTTTCGTTTAAAAGCTGCTTTTTCTCAAGGGGAGTGGTACCGGGGTCGGTAACGATATACTGTGAGAAATAGAGTACCTGCTCCAGCGCTTTGGGGGTTACATCAAGCACCAAGCCCATACGGGAGGGGATGGTTTTGAAATACCAGATATGGGAAACAGGAGCGGCAAGCTCTATTGAGCCCATACGCTCTCTTCGCACCTTCGCGCGGGTAACCTCAACGCCGCAGCGCTCGCAGACCTTACCCTTATAGCGGATGCGCTTATATTTACCGCAGTGACATTCCCAGTCCTTCTGGGGCCCGAAAATGCGCTCGCAGAAGAGACCACCCTGCTCGGGCTTTAGGGTGCGGTAGTTGATGGTCTCGGGCTTTGTGACCTCGCCGTGTGACCAGCTTCTTATCTGTTCGGGAGACGCAAGTCCGATTTTTATTGATTCAAATTCAATTTCTGCCATATTTGCCCTCCGTTACATTTCGTCATCGAATTCATCATCGTCGGATGCGAATCCGTCAATATCATCATCGGCAATCGCGTCGCCGTTTTCGTCCTCAAGACCGAAGCCGGTCAAATCGTCGGCGACCGTGTCGTTTTCAAAATCGGTATCCTCATCCTCGGGGATAACCGGTGAACCGAGACCTATATCGTCGTCATCGTCGAAGCTCTGCTTTAGGTCGATTTCGTTCTCGTCCTTATCGAGCACCTTGACATCAAGACCGAGAGACTGAAGCTCCTTAATAAGAACCTTGAAGGACTCGGGCACGCCGGGCTTCGGAATATTCTGACCCTTAACGATTGACTCGTAGGTCTTAACTCTGCCCACAACATCATCCGACTTAACGGTAAGAATTTCCTGAAGAGTGTATGCCGCGCCGTAAGCCTCCAGCGCCCAAACCTCCATTTCTCCGAAACGCTGACCGCCGAACTGTGCCTTACCGCCCAGCGGCTGCTGGGTAACAAGGGAGTACGGACCTGTCGAACGGGCGTGAATCTTATCGTCAACCAGGTGATGGAGCTTGAGATAATACATATATCCGACGGTTACGGGGTTGTCGAAGGGCTCACCCGTGCGTCCGTCAAACAGCTGTGTTTTAGCGTCGGCATTAAGGGGAATGCGGGAGAAGTCAAGCCCCGCGGTATCCTTATACTCATAGCCCTCCGCCTTTGTTGCCTCTTCAGCCAAGCGGAAGCAATTTCTGATGTCGTCCTCGTGCGCGCCGTCAAATACGGGCGTGCAGATGTTCCAGCCGAGAGCCCTCGCGGCGTAGCCCAAGTGAACCTCAAGCACCTGACCGATATTCATACGGGAGGGAACGCCCAGGGGGTTAAGAACTATATCAAGGGGTGTGCCGTCGGGCAGGAAGGGCATATCCTCACTCGGAAGTATGCGGGAAACAACGCCCTTATTTCCGTGGCGTCCCGCCATCTTATCGCCCACAGAAATCTTACGCTTCTGCGCAATATAGCAGCGTACGACAACATTTACTCCGGGGCTTAATTCAGCGGAATTTTCCCTATTAAATACCTTAACATCAACTATTGTACCGTATTCGCCGTGGGGAACGCGCAAAGAAGTATCCCTTACCTCACGCGCCTTTTCGCCGAAGATTGCGCGGAGCAGTCTTTCCTCCGCGGTAAGCTCGGTTTCGCCCTTAGGAGTAACCTTACCTACAAGTATATCGCCGGCAGTAACCTCGGCGCCTATGCGGATAATTCCGCGCTCGTCAAGGTCCTTAAGGGCGTCCTCGCCGACATTCGGAATATCTCTCGTGATTTCCTCGGGCCCGAGTTTAGTATCTCTTGCCTCAAGCTCATATTCCTCAATATGAATAGAGCTGTAAATATCGTCACGGACAAGGCGTTCGTTGATAAGAACCGCGTCCTCGTAGTTGTAGCCCTCCCAGGTCATAAATCCGATAAGGGCGTTTCTGCCCAGCGAAATCTCGCCGCCCTTTGTAGCGGGGCCGTCGGCTATAACCTCGTGCTCTTCGACCTGCTGACCCACAGCTACCACGGGGCGCTGGTTGATACAGGTGCCGTGGTTGGAACGCAGGAACTTGATAAGCTTGTATTCGTCAATCTCGCCGTTTTTAGCGCGAATCTTGATATAATCGGCGCTTACATAGGTGACCTCGCCCGCGCGCTTTGCAAGCACAACAACGCCCGAGTCTACCGCCGCCTTGTATTCCATACCGGTTGCCACAATCGGGTTTTCGGGACGGAGAAGCGGAACTGCCTGCTTCTGCATGTTAGAGCCCATCAGCGCACGGTTGGTATCGTCGTTTTCAAGGAAGGGGATCATTGCGGTCGCAACCGAAACCACCATCTTAGGCGAAACGTCCATATAGTCGGCGCGGGAAGCCTCAACCTCCCTAAAGCCGTCACGGTAACGGGCGTTTACCTTTTTGTTTACAAAGTAACCGTTTTCGTCCAGGGGCTCGTTTGCCTGAGCGACAACATAATCGTCCTCTTCGTCGGCGGTCATATACTGAACCTCGTCAAGCACCCTGCCGGTAGCCTTGTCAACCTTGCGGAAGGGGGTCTCGATAAAGCCGTACTTGTTAATCTTAGCGAAGGTCGCAAGGTAGGAAATAAGACCGATGTTAGGACCTTCAGGGGTCTCGATGGGGCACATTCTGCCGTAATGGGTGTAGTGAACGTCACGAACCTCGAAGGAGGCGCGGTCACGGGAAAGTCCTCCGGGGCCTAACGCCGAAAGACGGCGCTTATGGGTAAGCTCGGAGAGGGGGTTTGTCTGGTCCATAAACTGGGACAGCGGAGAGGAGCCGAAGAACTCCTTTATCGCCGCCACAACAGGACGAATATTTATAAGGGATTGGGGAGTAATACTGTCGGGATCCTGAGCCTGGAGGGTCATTTTCTCCCGCACTACCCTCTCCATACGGGAAATTCCTATACGGAACTGATTTTGCAGAAGCTCGCCTACCGAGCGGATACGGCGGTTGCCTAAATGGTCAATATCGTCAACATTGCCTACATTGTGGGGCAGACCCAAGAAGTAGCTGACGGTGGCAAAAATATCGTCAAGTGTGATATGCTTCGGAATAAGGTCGTCCGCGTGTTCAATTATAGACTCGCGAAGCTCCTCCTTGCCGTCCGCCGCTTCAATAAGCTCCTTTAAAACGGCGAAGGAAACCTTTTCGTTAATACCAAGACTGTCAAGCTCCTCTAATTCCTCAGCGGTGAAATCGGTGAAATCGGAAAGATTTACCATACCGTTTGAGAGAACCTTAACCTCCGAAACATTACCCTCGTTATCCATTACATTAATGTAAGCCGAGAGCACGCCCTTTTTCTCAATTTCCTCTGCCAGCTCACGGCTGACGGTAGTGTCACTATCCGCCAAAATCTCGCCCGTCATAGGGTCGATTACAGGGCGCGACAGCACGGCGCCTTTAATACGGGCGCCTATGCTCAACTTTTTATTGTATTTATAGCGGCCAACCCTTGAAATATCATAACGGTGGGCATCGAAGAAAAGCTGTTCAAGATAGCTTTTAGACCCCTCGATGGTTACAGGCTCGCTGGGGCGGAGCTTCTTGTAAACCTCAATAAGCGCGTCCTCAACAGACTTTGTATCATCCGCCTCCAAGGTTGCCGAAAGCCGCTCGTCCTCGCCGAAAAGCTCCCTTATCTGTTCGTTGGAGCCAAGACCTAAGGCGCGGATAAAGGTAGTGATAGGCAGCTTGCGGTTTTTATCTATACGGACATAAAGCACATCGTTGGCGGAGGTTTCATACTCAAGCCAAGCGCCGCGGTTAGGAATAATTGTTGAAGAGAAAAGCCTTTTGCCGGTTTTTTCGTCGGTTTTCTCGGCATAATAAGCACCGGGAGAACGGACAAGCTGGGAAACAACGGCACGCTCCGCACCGTTAATTACGAATGTTCCCGACTCTGTCATAAGCGGGAAATCACCCATAGAGACCTCGCTCTCCTTAATCTCATCCCTCTCGACATTTACAAGCCGCGCGGTCACTCTGAGGGGGGCGGCGTATGTCGTATCACGCGCCTTGCACTCGGTGACATCGTATTTCGGTGTTTCGTCAAGATGATAATCAACAAAGCTCAAGCGAAGATTACCGCTGTAATCGGTAATATCGGACATATCCCTAAAGACTTCCTTGAGACCCTCCTCGACAAACCATTTGTACGAATCCTTCTGAATCTCAATAAGATTAGGCATATCGATGACTTCATTGATTTTTGAGAAGGTCATTCGAGTGTTTCTACCCAACTTGACAGGTTTAACCATTGAAGTTGACTCCATAGGTTTGCAATCACTCCTCCAAATATTTTACGGCAGTGCCGCAATAGCATAAGCAATGAGGGCAAAGGGCATCTGTAATAAAAGGAAAAACACAGAATAAAATATAATAGGCGCACATTACCCCATCATCATTAGTAATTATTAATTATATATCACTTTCCCGCATTAGTCAAGCATTATTTTTTAAAAAAATACAAAAAATCGGAGCCGCCCCTTTCGGAATAAAAATCCCTGCGACAGCTCCGATGTATACATATGTTATTTCGCGTAATCCACTACGCGGCTTTCCCTGATTACATTTACCTTTATTTGTCCCGGATATTCAAGCTCGTTTTCAATGCGGGCTGAAATATCGTGAGCCATAAGCACCATTTTGTCGTCCGAAACCGCCTCGGGCTTAACGATAATGCGTATCTCGCGGCCCGCCTGAATGGCGTATGAGCCCTCAACGCCGCTAAAGGAATTTGCGATTTCCTCAAGCTTTTCGAGTCTCTTTATGTAGTTCTCGATATTCTCGCGTCTGGCTCCCGGTCTTGCGGCTGAAATCGCGTCCGCCGCCTGAACTATACAGGCGATAACCGTCTTTGCCTCAACCTCTCCGTGGTGAGCGTGAATGGCGTGGATAACCGTATCGCTTTCGCGGTATTTTTTCGCCGCCTCAACGCCTAATTGAATATGTGTGCCCTCCTGCTCGTGGTCAAGCGCCTTGCCTATATCGTGAAGCAAGCCCGCGCGCTTGGCAAGGTTTACATCCTCGCCGAGCTCCGCCGCCATAAGTCCCGAAAGGTGGCAAACCTCAAGCGAATGGTTGAGCACATTCTGCCCGTAGCTGGTGCGGTAGCGCAGCTTGCCGAGAAGCTTTATAAGCTCGGGATGCAGGTTATGAATACCCGCCTCTATCATAGCGCGCTCGCCCTCCTGCTTGATGGTCGCCTCAACCTCGGCTGTCGCCTTGGCAACGGTTTCCTCAATTCTCGCGGGATGAATGCGTCCGTCAAGTATAAGCTTTTCAAGGGTCACCCGGGCAATTTCGCGCCTTATCGGGTCAAAGCTCGACAGGGTGATTGCCTCGGGAGTGTCGTCAATAATAAGGTCAACTCCGGTGGCGGTTTCAAGGGCGCGGATATTTCGTCCCTCGCGGCCGATGATTCTCCCCTTCATTTCGTCATTCGGGAGAGCCACTACCGAAACGGTCATTTCGGAAGAATGGTCGGCGGCACAGCGCTGTATCGCGTGACCTATAATATTCTTGGCAATTCGGTCGGAGTCTTCCTTGATTCTCTGCTCGTAGTCGAGTATTTTAACCGCCTTTTCGTGGTTAAGCTCCCCGTCAAGCAGTTCAAGCAAATGCGCCTTTGCCTGCTCCTTACTGTAGCCCGAGATCTTTTCAAGCATTTCCATCTGGCTCTGCTTGATTTTCTCGCATTCCTGCATCTTTTCTTCAATTTCCTTAGAACGGGCGGCAAGCTTTTCCTCTTTTGCCTCAAGATTGTCGATTTTACGGTCGAGGGTCTCCTCCTTTTGCTGTAGGCGGTGTTCCTGCCTCTGTACCTCGCTTCTGCGTTCGCGGATGTCCTTATCCGCGTCCTGTCTCAGCTTAAAAATTTCGTCCTTTGCTTCTACCAAAGCCTCTTTTTTCTTAGCTTCGGCGGTTTTCATAGCGTCGCTCAAAATGCGCTTTGCCTCTTCCTCGGCAGAGCCCAAGGTAGCCTCCGAGGTTTTGCGGCGGTATGCGGAGCCCGCAAAAAAGCCTAACACGGCAAGCACAACGGCGACAACAGCTAAAATAATATATATCGCTGTATCACCCATTTTTTATTAACCTCCTATAATTAAGCACGGTTTTTACTTTAAAACAAAAGCGAACGGGAGCCGTGCGTTTCCCCCGCGATATATCCGACCCCTTCAGAGCTCAGAAAGGGAAAAATGCCTGATATACAGAAAAACCGTATAATACAAACAAATGAATTATCTTAATAATTCTACCACCACGCGGGCAATATGTCAAGAAATAGATAAGTAGGTTTTAAGTTTTTTAATATATATTTATAGTTTTTCAGGCTGTGGAAAATACAAAAGAGGTTGTCTCGTAAAATTTAATTGCAAAAAATTGTCATGATAAATCAAAGGCTCCCTCTGACGAGGGAGCTGTCGAGCGTAGCGAGACTGAGGGAGAGAAAATCCTATGTTTTTGCACGGCTCAATTTTTTCTCTCCCTCCGTCAACCTAACGGTTGCCACCTCCCTCGTCAGAGGGAGGCTTTCGTTTATGCAAATGAATTTTAATTCCTTGTTATATATTTTTCCGACTGCTTTAGCACGGCGATAATCGGGCAGATAAGCGTGCCGCAGATGAAATTGCTGACCCCGTGGACAAAATCCCAGGGCAGTCCCGCGGCAATCCAGGCTATCGTGCCCTTAAAATCAAGCCCGAACAAAAGCGCCTGGGCGGGGGCGTAAAGAGTGCCGAACAAAAAGCCGTGCAATGCACAAACCGTCATATAAACAATGGGCTTTGCCTTTGTCGGGATATTTTTAGGCAGCAGCATTACCGCTCCCCAAAGGACAGCCCATATATAGAGATAGGGTATCCACCACATGGCAAAGCCCGAAAAAAAACCGTTTATAAAGACATATACATAAATAGGATACAGCGCTTTTCTTCTGTAAACCGCCGTAATCGCCACAGTAAACACCCCTAAAAGATGCACATTAGGGAGTACTTCCATTATAATTTTAGTCGAGTACATAAGCGCACCCAAAAGGGCGAAAACGGCAATTTCCTTAATGTTAAGCTTCAAGGCTATTTTTCCGCCTTAAAGGCGTATTCGGCGCCTGCGGTAATTTCGGTGGAGTCAACGCCCGTCTGCGCGTATTCGCCGTTCACATAGAAAGCCCAATACATTCCGTCCTTATCGTAATCGAGGGTAACACCGTTGACGGTTTTTACATAGAGTCCGTACTCACTGTCGTCTCCCGCGATGAGGTTTTCCTCAAGCAAAGCCTCGCCCACCGTCTTTTTATCGGTGCTGATTGTAAAATCAGTCTCCTCACCGCTGGCGTCGGTCACCTTGAAGGTAAACTCAACGGTCTGTGAGGACGCCTGCGTCTCAGAAGGCACAGAGGTTGTTTTGCCGTCGTTACAGCCGGTTGTAAAGAGTGCTGTCACCGCAATAAGCACGATACAAACGGAGAGCGACAGCGATTTAAGTAATCCTGTCTTTTTCATTTTGAATTTCTCCTTAAATTATATTACCCTTAAAACCGGCGCTCGCGGTTATGCTAAAGGCTTTTGTCACACGGATATTTCGACTTCGGCACTAAACGCCCCGCCTTCTCGGGAAAATTCCCAATGGCTTGTCCCCGATTTGCGGTAATCGGGCAGAGACGGTTTTTTGCGTGCCTTACGGCGGCGGGCCCGTACAGGATTTTCACCTGTTTCCCCGAAATGACAGAAAGATTATACCACCCTTCTACTCCCTTTGCAACCGAAAAATAGTGTTAAGACATAATGTTGCAGACGACCGATAAATTTAGATGTTAGAAATCAAACATTAAACAGAGCTTGTAAAAATACAAATCGGGGTTTGTCTGTGTGTTAGTTGGAGATTTTTGCGTTATTTAATTCCGAATTACGCATTACGAATTCCGAATTTACCTCTACAAACCCCGATTTGTATTTACAGTCGCTTCTGATAATTTCTTAATCCTCTAA
>JAXJVI010000294.1:0-3359 GCA_036308615.1 Acutalibacteraceae bacterium
AGCAATTCTTTTAGCGGATACTTTTGCCTTAGTTCAGAGATTATTTTTGCTTTTTGCCGTTCTCTCGCTCTTCCGCAAGAACTAAGGCACTCAGTTTTTTTAAGTATTCTATCTCCATACGAAGTCGCTGGTTTTCGGCAATTAAATCTTCCTCAACCTTTTTATCTAATTTAGGAGGTCTGCCTCTTCTTGTTCCGCTAGCGGAACAAGCTATGCCTCGTCGTTCTTTCATTAGACCTTCGGCTCCTTCTTCTAGGTATATGCGTTCCCACCGTTGTAACATTTGTCTAGCTCCGCCTGGTTTATCGTTACCTAATTCGTATTTTCTTACTGTTTCGTGATAACTTAAATGGTGTTCTCGCATATCCATTATAACACCTATTTTAAATTCTGCACTATATACTTTATTTTTTATTCCTTTTTTACGCATAAAAATATGCACCTCCAAAAGTGTCTAACTTTTGGGGTGCATATCATTGTGTAAAGGGAGGCTTTTTCGTGCAAATTACTTTCAACATTACAGCTTTTTCACATTTTAAGCAGTTTTTTCACCCTTGGATGAATTCGGTACATATAGGTTCCCGAAAGTCTTGAGACTGTAATATCATAAAGAACAAATACCGCATTTGCAAGTCCTAAAAAGATATATGAGCCGTATTTTCCGAGGACGCCGAAATCCTCGATGGAAACGCCGAACATTTCAGCAAACACCGCGTAAATCAGTAGCGCGGCGGCGTTAAATACCGCAAGCTTTAAAACCCATTCGATTACAGGTCTGTTTATTCTTTCAATCAGCGCCTTTAGTATAGGATAATATCCAAACAGGCAGATATACATAAGCTTGCTTTCTGGCTCGGCAAAAATAAACACAAGCACCGAGGCGGCGATATACGCCGTAAACGCCCATTTAACATTTATCTCGATAACCAGCATCATTGTGAGCAGTCCCGTTATCGCAGGAACGGCGTAGGTGAAATAAGGAAAATAGGACAGCAGCATAAAAACCGCCGAAAGCGCAACCGTTATTCCGCATAGTGTGATTTTAACATTTTGTTTCAAGTTATCGCCAGCCTAACAGCAAGGAATTAAATCTCCGCCCATACATTCACAGCAGGTATCACAGCACCAAAGATTTATGCACAAATCACAGCCGTCACAGCCGCCTGCGCCCCCACCGTAGGTGCGATAAGGGTTGCCCTGTCTTCCCTGCTGGCGCTGGGCGTTATTCACCGCGTTGCGGTATTCCATATTGGTCGGGTCCATTCTTGATGCGGTGGCAAAGCTGGTAAACGCCTGATCGAACCAACCGCGGCGGTAAAGCACGGTACCGTTAAGGAAGTACCACTCCGCATTGCGGGACTGGGGCGGAACGCCGTCCAGTATCTCCTGCGCCTGTTCAAGTCTGCCCTGATTAATAAGGTTCCTAACCTCGGGAAATGACGATGACGCGTTGGAATCAAAGCCGCCCGCATAGCCGTTGTTATGCTTCCCCGAACGGCGGGAATTCATAATTTGGTCGTATGCCTCGTTAATCTCCTTCATCTTTTCGCCCGCAAGGTCGGAAAGCGGGTTATCGGTGTAATTATCGGGATGATACTTGCGTGCAAGCTCCCTGTAAGCGTTTTTGATTTCTTCATCGCTGGCGTTCTTTGAAACGCCCAATACCGCGTACGGATCTTTCATACATTTAACTCCTTTTTGAATGTATCCTCAAGTCCCAAATAAATAATGTTGCCGAGAATCGTCCTGTATTTTTTTATGTCCAGCAGTTCAAACGCCCTGCCCGCCTCATTAGCACAGAAATAAAGCTGAGGGGTTGCCCTGTCTCTCGCGTATTTTTGAGGGTCTCCCTCAAGTGAAGCCTTTAGGCAGTTGTATGAGCCGTTCTTAATATCCTCAGCAAGGTCGCACGCCGCGTCAAGAATATATATATATCTTCCGAGGCAGTAACCCAAACGGTCAAGAACTCTTTTTTGCGTCAAGTCCTCACTGCAAAGCTGTAAAAGCGTTGAAAGGGCTTTTGCCGTCGGGTCGGCGGCTCGGTCAAGCTCGGTGCAGTTGTCATTCTCAAGCGCCGTCTGCTCCGCAATGTATCCGCTTATAATCTCCTCAACCTTAGGATAAAGCCGCGCCGCCTTTTTGTGGGCGTGGGAGAAAAGCGGTTTTAAGGCAACAAAGCCTAATTTTTTTATGCCCTTTTCGTCCGCTATATTATCAAGCAGCTTGTAATAAACCATTATAATAGCCGCGGCGGCGGGCATTTTTATTTTTTCGTCATTCTTGCAGTAGTTGCATTTTTTAAACGGATTGCAGGTGCATCTCTTACGCTCCGCCTCATCGCACCCATCCGAGAGGGACATATTAATAAGGGCTAAAAAGGTGAAGTCATAGCTTAGAGTAAAGCGGGTCCAGATACCGTACTCCTTACCTAAAGTTCGGCAAAGGGTGCAGTAGACCGCCTTGTAGGTCTCGTACTCCTTGATTTTAAGCTCGGGCTTTGCAATTCTGATATATCCGAACACCTCTAAGACTCACCCCTTACCCTATATTTTAATCGTCACACTTGCCCTATTGGTGAATAATGTGTAAATTTAAAGCATTTTCTTTAAGAATTTACCCGTGTAGGAGTCTTCACAGGCGGCGATTTTCTCGGGAGTACCCGTGCAGACCACCGTACCGCCCTTATCTCCACCCTCGGGCCCCAAATCGATAATATAATCGGCGGTTTTAATTACATCAAGGTTATGCTCGATTACAAGCACGGTGTTGCCCGCGTCCACAAACCTCTGTAAAACCTCGATAAGCTTGTGAACATCGGCGGTATGAAGCCCTGTTGTGGGTTCGTCTAAAATATAAATAGTTTTGCCCGTGCCCCGCTTTGAAAGCTCGGCGGCAAGCTTGACTCGCTGTGCCTCGCCCCCCGAAAGGGTTGTGGCGGGCTGACCGATTTTGATGTAGCCCAGTCCCACATCAAACAGGGTTTTAAGCTTGCGGTGGATTTTCGGTATGCTCTCAAAAAAGGTCATACCCTCTTCTACCGTCATTTCAAGCACATCGTAAATGCTCTTGCCCTTGTACTTTACATTAAGGGTCTCGCGGTTGTAGCGCTTGCCGCCGCAGACCTCGCAAGGAACATAAATATCAGGCAAGAAGTGCATTTCAATCTTCAAGATACCGTCGCCCTGACACGCCTCGCACCGTCCGCCCTTGACATTAAAGGAGAAACGCCCCGCAGTGTAGCCCTGCATTTTAGCGTCCTTAGTAGAAGCGAAAAGCTCGCGTATATCCCCGAAAACCCCTGTATAAGTCGCAGGGTTGGAGCGCGGAGTTCTGCCTATCGGCGCTTGGTCGATATTAAT
>JAXJVI010000295.1:0-9680 GCA_036308615.1 Acutalibacteraceae bacterium
GCTGTCGTGCTTTTCTGCGGAAAGACCTGAAAGCGGCTGGAACCAATGTGTGTAATGGGTAGCGCCCTTTTCAATCGCCCAGTCCTTCATCGCGTTGGCAACAACCGTGGCTACATTCGGGTCGAGTGAACGACCGTCCTTAATAGTACGCTGAAGCGCCTTGTAGGTTTCTTTCGGAAGCCTCTGCTGCATAACGCTGTCGCCAAATACATTGCTGCCGAAAATTTCGCTCATACTGCTCATAATTTAACCTCTCTTTTTCTTTCGGATAATATTAAGCGGCAACGGCGTCAGGGAAAGCTATCCCCACGCGACGCCGTTGCCGCTTAATATTATCCGAAATTTGATTTTGCATAAAAAAAGAAACGGGGTGTAAAGTAGTAATCACTACCGACGCCATTGCCGTTTCGTTGGTGCTATTATACGCCCGCAAAATTTATTTGTCAAGAAAAATGTGAAATTTTTAACTATTTTTTCTAATTTTCCGATTTTGCAAAATAAAATTAAGTAAAACTGGGTTTTAATTTAAAAAATTAATCTACTTCACATTCGGAACTGAATTTGCGGCTTAAAAAGGTAAAATTATGGGAAAATAATGCAAAGAGAAACTTGACAATTTAAAGATATATAATTATAATATAAACGGTTAATTCAATATACATTGAGCAACGGCGTTCGGTGATGTCAGGGGGCTTTTGTCCCCTTTAAGGCATCGGTGGGCGTTTTTTTTATTTGAACAAGGAGGTACGGCAATGTATTCATATGATGAGGTTATGACATTTGTCGAGGAAGAAGATGTAAAGTTTATAAGGCTTGCTTTCTGTGACGCGCACGGCAGGCAGAAAAATATCTCAATAATGCCGCTGGAATTAAAGCGCGCTTTCACCGAGGGTATATCCTTTGACGCTTCGGCGATTGCGGGCTTCGGCGATGTGGTGAAATCCGATTTATTTCTTCATCCCGACCCGTCCACCTTATCTGTACTGCCCTGGAGACCGTCAAACGGCAGGGTTATAAGAATGTTCTGCGATATTAAGTATCCCGACGGAAGAAGATATGAGAAGGACGGCAGATATATACTAAAGAACGCGATAGAGACCGCCAAAAAAGCGGGAATATCCTGCTATTTCGGCGCGGAGTTTGAGTTTTATCTCTTCAAACTGGACGACAACGGCAACCCCACCGGAGAAACCTTTGACAAGGCGGGTTATATGGATATAGCCCCCGACGATAAGGGGGAGAATGTACGCCGTGAAATCTGCTTTAATCTGCTTGAAATGGGCATTTCTCCCGAAAGCTCCCACCACGAGGAGGGCCCCGGACAGAACGAGATAGATTTTCGTTACAGCGGGGCGTTAAGCGCGGCGGACAACGCGGTTACCTTTAAATCGGTAGTGCAGACCATTGCCAGAAGAAACGGGCTTTACGCCGATTTTTCGCCCAAGCCCTTAATGCACGAGAGCGGCAACGGACTGCACATAAATGTATCAATTAAATCCGATGACGGAAAAGACCTTATAGACAGCTTTATGGCGGGAATACTTGACCACGCGGTTGAAATGACGGCATTTTTAAACCCTGTCAAGGAATCGTACAAGCGTTTGGGGGAGAAAAAAGCGCCCAAATATGTTACCTGGTCGCCCGAAAACCGTTCTCAGCTTATAAGGATTCCGGCGGTGAAATCCTCCGAGAAAAAGCGCATTGAGCTTCGTTCGCCCGACCCCTGCGCAAACCCGTATATCGCATACGCGCTTATTATCTACGCGGGACTTGACGGAATAAAGAGGGGGCTTACCGCCGGCAAGCCTAACAACAAAAATCTCTTTACCGCGGAAAGCGTCGTAACGGACGGGCTTGTAGGCCTGCCGGACACCTTGGAAAAGGCGAGGAGTATCGCACGGCACAGCGAATTTATTAAGTCGGTTTTACCCGAGGGATATACCGATATACTTTAAAGCATATAATTATAAGTGATTACAAGGGGGCGAACGGGTGTATAGAGGTAAAGACGACTTAAGTGTGCTCATTGTTTCGGCTTCACAAAAAGCGGAAGATTATCTGCGGGATATTTTAAACGGCGGCTCGTTCGCACCGATAGCGTCGGCTAACAGCGTTTCCGAGGCAAAGCGTATGCAGCTTGAAAAACAGTTTGACATTGTGATAATAAACACACCTCTGCCGGACGATTTCGGAATAGATTTTGCGGAGCAGCTATGTGAGGACAGCTCTGTAGGCGTCCTTCTCTTTGTCAAAAACGAGCTTTTCGAGCAGGTGAGCTGCAGGGTTGAGAATTACGGGGTTTTAACCTTCCCGAGACCCGGTTCGAGACAGTCGATTACTCAGGCGGTACGGCTTATCGCGGCGACCCATAACCGCCTTGCCGCCTTTGAAAAAAAAGCGGTAAAGCTTGAGGCTAAAATGAAGGAAATAAGGCTTATCAACCGTGCAAAGTGGCTGCTTATAGACCGTTTTAATATGACCGAGGAAGAGGCTCATAAATATATTGAAAAAACCGCAATGGATAATTGCGTAAAGCGCGGCGAAATTGCCGAGAATATTATAAGGACATACGAAAGTTAGCCAAAGCGTTTAAATGCTTTGGCTGGAAAGAGGTAAAAAGGGTATGGATAATTCATCAAGAAAAACCAAGTACATTTTCGTCACGGGAGGGGTTGTTTCGGGACTCGGTAAGGGCATTACCGCCGCTTCTTTGGGCCGCCTTTTAAAGGCGCGGGGCTTAAAGGTGGCGGCGCAAAAGCTTGACCCGTATATCAATGTAGACCCCGGCACAATGAGCCCTTACCAGCACGGCGAGGTTTATGTCACCGAGGACGGTGCTGAAACCGACCTCGATCTCGGTCACTACGAAAGATTTATCGATGAGGATCTTAATAAATTTTCCAACCTTACTACGGGCAAGGTTTACTGGAATGTCCTTAATAAGGAACGCCGCGGCGAGTATTTGGGGGAGACGGTGCAGGTTATCCCTCACATAACAAATGAAATTAAGGAATTTATCTACAGCGTGGGCAAAAAGACCAACGCCGATGTGGTCATCACCGAGATAGGCGGTACTACGGGAGATATTGAAAGCCAGCCCTTTTTGGAGGCTATCCGTCAGGTGGGTCTTGAGGTAGGCAGAGAAAACTCTCTTTATATCCATGTCACCTTGGTGCCTTTCCTGCGCGGCTCGGACGAGCATAAAACCAAGCCTACACAGCACTCGGTTAAGGAATTGCAGGGAATGGGTATTAACCCGAATATCATAGTGCTTCGCTGTGACGAGCCGCTGGAAGAAAATATTTTCAAGAAAATTTCCCTTTTCTGCAATGTTAAGCCCGACTGTGTTATCGAAAATATCACCATTCCCGTGCTTTACGAAGCGCCGATTATGCTTGAAAAAAACCATTTTTCGGACATTGTCTGCCGTGAGCTCGGTATTAATGCCTCTGAACCCGACCTTACCGACTGGAACGAGATGTTAGAGCGGATAAAAAACCGCAATAAAAAGGTTACGATCGGTCTTGTCGGAAAATATGTTCAACTGCACGACGCATATCTCTCTGTCGCCGAGGCTCTGCGCCATGCGGGTTATTTTTACGGCGCAAGGGTGCAGATAAAGTGGATTGATTCAGAAACTATTACAACTGACAATGTTGCCGAGACCCTTGCGGGATGTGACGGGCTTTTAGTACCGGGAGGCTTCGGCAACCGAGGAATAGAGGGTAAAATCGAGACTGCGCATTATGCGAGGACAAATAATGTTCCTTATCTCGGCATCTGTCTCGGTATGCAGATTGCGGTTATTGAGTTTGCACGCTATGTCTGCGGGCTCACTGATGCGAATTCAGGCGAGTTTGACGAAAATTCAAACAATAAGGTAATCGATTTTATGCCCGACCAGAACGCTGAAATCAATAAGGGCGGCACACTTAGACTTGGCGCGTATCCCTGCAAAATAGCCGCGGGCACTAAGATGGAGGAGTGCTACAAGACGGCTGAAATCAGCGAGCGCCACCGCCACCGCTATGAGTTTAACAACGACTACCGCGATATGATGACCGAAAAGGGCCTTGTTATAAGCGGCACCTCGCCCGACGGGCATATTGTTGAAACGGTGGAAATACCCGAAAACAAATTCTATGTTGGTGTTCAGTTCCACCCCGAGTTTAAGTCAAGACCTAATAAAGCGCATCCTCTCTTCATGGGACTTATAAGAGCGGGGCTTGAATTACAGGGTAATAATTAAAAATCAGCAATTAAAAAGGACTGTAAAATAAACAAATCTGGGTTTGCCCACAAAAAACGAGAAATAAAGTAACCTTCAGCTTGATTGTGACCGCCTTGGAAAACAAGCTTGTTCCGTGGCGATACTTAACTCGGCTGATGAAGAATTACGACGCTGTTAAAGATGTAGAACAGCTTCTGCTACGGAACGCACCCGACGATTGCAAAATTTAACCATCCTCTTTACCTGCCGTACTGTCTACGGCAGGTATTTTTATACGCCTTTAGATTTGACGCTTACATAATAAGCAACCCTGACAGCAAAACACCACGGAAGAAAAATCCGTGGTGTTTTGCTTGTGTGCTCGGCACG
Organism: Acutalibacteraceae bacterium; assembly: GCA_036308615.1. Lineage (GTDB taxonomy): Bacteria > Bacillota > Clostridia > Oscillospirales > Acutalibacteraceae > UBA737. Next base: position 4,601 of record JAXJVI010000295.1, read on the forward strand.
CGTAATAACTTGGCGGTGAAAGTCCGCTACAGGCTTGGCAGTAGGAACTGTTAGCTAAAGACAAGGGCGTTCGCCGTGAGGCGGAGTCTGAAAGAAGTCGGAGGCAAAACCTCGGTCTGACGAATAGAAACTGCATATAGGGCATACTTGAAACGGACTAGTTTCCAAGGAAGATTTTTAACACAGGAAATTATATTTTAAAAATTACGATGACGCAGTTGCCGCCCGCAAAAAGGCCGAGAACATTGTTTTTGGTGAATTTCTCGAACATTGCGAAGAACAAAAATGCAATTAGCTCAACGATCGGTTGATAGAAAGAGCGGTGATTCGCGGGTAGGAAAGGAGGAAGAATTCCGGCGATTCATAAAGCTCGTGAAAAAACCGTAAAAAACCTATGATTTTTGAAGTCTCCGCTTGACACGGTAAAGGAAAAATCATATAATGTAAATGAACATTTACTTAATCGGCGGAGTAGGAGTGAAATATATTGCGCACGGTAAACGAAGAAGCCCGCAGGCACAAGATAATCGAGATTATGGAAACAGCTTTCGACTGCTATGCGGAGTACGGGCTTACAACTGTGGGTGTAAAAGCCATAGCGGACGCCTGCGGCTGTAATGTTGCGAGCCTGTATCAGCATTTTGAAAATTTGGACGACATAATTGTTAAGTCCACCGAATACTGTATGAGTAAGGTTGAAGAAGACTTTATGAAGAAAGCCCCCACAGATATAGAGGACTTGTGGCGGTTTATCGACGAGATACCCTATTGGACGGCAGAAAAGCACGGCAAGAAATACCGCCTGATGTATCAAATCTACACCCACCCGAAATACAGGCAGTACGGCAAGAAATTCTTTGAGGGTGTAAACGAACGATACACCGAATATGCTAAGAGCTTAGAGCCAAAGCTGGGGATTCCCTATGAGAAGCTGACACCGCTCATTTTCATTCTAATCAGAGCCTGCGTTCATTACGCGCTGTTTGAGGATGAGTTTTATTTGAAATCACAGATTGAAGTACTCAAGGAAACCCTTGAACTTTTTGTTATTAAATATAATCCGAAAAAAGCCTCCCCTGTGTAAGGGGAGGTGGCAAAAATCTTTGATTTTTGTCGGAGGGGTTGTCAATCCCTCAGTCACTTCGTGACAGCCACTGACGGCGGCGGTCCCTTCTGTCACTTCGTGACATCTCCCCACACTGTGGGGAGTCACCCTTTACACAAGGGAGCCTCGGGTACTGCTACAAAACAAGTTAAATTAAAATGTAATCGTTAGGAGGAAGATTCAATGAAAAAACGAATTTTAAGCATCGTGCTTACCCTTTGTATGGTGCTTATGCTTCTGCCGACAACCGTATTTGCGGCGGATGAAGCGGGCAACGAATACGAGTTTCTGGAAGTGCTGAAGAAGGGCGGCACGCAGAAGCTGAATAAAGACTATAACGTTGCTCAATCAATCAATGTTGGCACAACCATTGTCCTTGACCTCAACGGTCATGTGGTTCATTTAACGGACAATTCATGGCTGTGTGTCGACAGAAATAACAACGGTGTAACACTAACTATAAAGGATAGCAATCCGAACAGTGTGCATAGCGGACAGTTTGCCGGTCTGCCTAACGGCGGCGTGATATGCGCCGACGGCGAGGAAAACGGCGGCACCGATTTAGATGACGGTGGCTGCTTATACGTCGCAAACGGCACCCTGATCTTGGAGAGCGGCACTATTTGTAATGGCTATGCAAAAGGTCATGGCGGCGCTATTGCTAACAATAGTAATTTTATCATGAACGGCGGCACTATTACGAACTGCAGTTCAGAATATGGCGGCGCAGTCGCTAATAAGTCAGGCGGTACATTTACCATGAACGGCGGCACTATTACGAATTGTACTGCAACCGGAAGTGAAAGCTTCGGCGGCGGCAGCGCTGTATCACTTGATGCATATTCGGAAATGATTATCAGCGGCAGCGCCAGCATTCACGATAACCCCGGCAAAACGTCGATATGGTGTGCCGGAAATATATACGCCCACGGCGGTACGGTTGACGGTGATGTCTTTCTTGGCGCTACCGGCAATCAGTATGAAATCATCGAGGGTGTCGGTCTGATTTCTAAGAAAGACGATTATACAGGAACGGCTTCTACCACATTTAACGGCTATATTGATAACTGGGGCGGTACTATTTCTTACGGTAAATTCATGGGCGAGGTTTCCAACGAGAGAGTTTGTCAGAGCACCATGAAAATCACCGGGGGCACCTTCTATGGCCCGGTAACGGGCTACGGTCCCATCACCGGCGGCGCATTTTACGGCTCGGTGGATAGCACGCTTGCCATTAACGGCACATGTTACACCGTCAGCTTTAACTTAAACGGCGGCAGCGGCTCTATTTCGCCCCAGCGGTTTGTCAATATAAGTACGGCAACGGCGCTTAGGCCCACAAACCCAACAAGGAGCGGCTACAAGTTTATGGGCTGGTACAACGGCAGCACAAAATACACTTTTACAGAGCCTGTTACACAGAGCATCACGCTCACTGCAGAATGGATAAATACCAACGTATCTACCGAGGCCGAATTAAAAGAAGCCGTTGACGCAGGCGTTACCTCCATCAAGCTGGCTGATGATATCACCCTTTCAAGTACACTTGACCTGAGCGATAAGGACATTACTCTGGACCTAAACGGTCATATTCTCACAGGTAATATCAAGCTGCCTGATACCATTATGCCAATAAACCCGTCCAAGCTTACCCTGATAGACAGCAATCCGACTGCAACCCATACAAACAGCAATCTGCCCCTGGGCGGTGTGCTGGATGGGAAAATTACGCTTGATAATAAAACATTCGTTAGCTTCAGCCGCCTTTGCGCCAACGGCGGCACGGTAACAGGGCAGGTTATTTTGAACGATTCCAATACCCAAATCGTCTGCACAAGCGCTACTCCCACGGCCTTTCTGGGCGATGTGGTAGGTATCGGCGCAATCTACGGCGGTATGTTCTACGGCGGCGTCACGGAAAGCTGTATCGAGGAAAAAATCGTTACATTTTTAAGCGACGACCAACCTTACGCCCGTGGTGTTGTGGAAAGCGGCACATTTGCGGTTGCACCGATCGATCCTGTCAAGGATGGCTATCTGTTCGCGGGCTGGTACATCGGAAATACCAAATACAATTTCAAACAGCCGGTTATACAGGAGATCGTGCTTAATGCAAAGTGGGTAAACGAGGTTACTGATGAGGCAACCCTGAAAGCCGCTATTAACGAAGGTATTACCAATATTAAGCTGATGGCTGACATCAATCTTGTAGGCGCGCTTGACCTGAGCCAAAAGGATATTACCATCGACCTTAACGGCTATGTGATTTCCGGCGCGGATATCTCGATAAACACCGGAAACGGCAAGGCGAGCCTTACCCTAAAAGACAGCCGTCCCACCGCAAATCATACCTACAGCTCTCTGCCAAAAGGCGGAGTGATAACATCAAAAATATCAATGAAGCAAGACGGCGGCGGCTATAACGATTGTGTTCTTTATGCAAACGGCGGCACGGTAACCTCGGAATTTAGCACAAATACAAATGCCGTTGCTATTAAATGCACAAGTAATACCCCAACTGCATTCAAAGGAAATATATCAGGATATACACATTTATACGGCGGTATATATTACGGTGCAATCGATTCAACTGTTACAATTGAAGCAAAGAAAATCACCTTCCAAAACGGTAACAATACCTACGCTTATGAAATAATAGACTCCGGCAACAATACTGTTGCACCTATCTCTCCGTCAGTTATGACCGGATATCAAGCCTTTGACGGTTGGTACAACGGAAATACTAAATACACCTTTGGTTCTTCGTTAAGCCAAGATATTACTCTAACGGCAAAATACAAAAATCCGCTCACCTACAATATAACCTATAATTTAGGCGGCGGTACGGCTACTAACCCTGCAACCTATACTGTGGAAAGTGACGCAATTACGCTTAACAATCCTGTAAAGACCGGCTACACCTTTACCGGCTGGAGCGGAACAGGCTTAACCGGCGAAAACAATATGACCGTTACCGTTCCAAAGGGAAGCACAGGTAACAGAGCCTATACGGCGAATTTCTCACAAAACAGTCATACGGTTGCCTTTGATACCGTTGGCGGTAGCAGTATAAGTGATAAAACAGGTGTTAAATGGACGGATCAGGTGCTCTCCGGTATTAATAATCCCACAAAAGTCGGATATGAATTTACCGGCTGGAAATACGGGGATATGACCGTAAACGCAAACACCAAATACTCCGATCTTGTAGCTAATGATACTATTACAAGCGTTACACTTGTCGCCCAATGGAAGGATATTGCCGGCCCCACAGGCGAAATAAGCATCGGCACAAACAAATGGAACAGCTTTCTCAATACTATCACCTTTGGTCTGTTCTTTAAGGACACGCAGACGGTAACAATCACGGCGAGCGATAACAGCGGAGATGCAGTAAAAATTGAATATCTGTTAAGCGACAAGGCGCTTAGTGAAACGGAGCTTGTAAGTGCAACCTTTACCGCATACACCGAGGCGTTCAGTATCAACCCCGATAATAAGTATGTTGTTTATGCAAGGCTGACCGACCACACAGGGAATATTACCTACATTTCCTCCGAGGGTGTTGTATTAGACGCTTCTGTACCCGTGATTTCGGGCGTTGAAAACGGCAAGACTTACTGCGAGGCACAGTCTGTTACCGTTACAGAAGAATATATTGAAAGTGTGAAAGTAAACGGTACAGCGGTTACACTCGATAAAAATAATCGGTTTACGCTGAATCCGGCAGAGGGTACACAGACCATCGTTGCAACCGACAAGGCGGGCAATGTATCGGCTGAAATGATTGTAACAGTCAATGACGGACACACCTACGAATGGCAAGAAGATAATGGACAGTACTGGAAGAAGTGCAAATTCTGTGATGATGAAACTGCGAAAAAGGATATTCCGACCATTACAATAGACGCTCCTGATAAAGTGTGCAGAACGCAGGACTGTGAGATAGGCGTTACACTTCCCGACGGTATTACC
>JAXJVI010000296.1:0-1929 GCA_036308615.1 Acutalibacteraceae bacterium
CCCTTTAGGCAAGGGGGCCTACTTTAAAACATCTCTACAAACCCCGATTTGTCTCTTAAAAAGCAAACAAGCTTGGCATTAGTCTTATTTTCATGCTTTTGCCAAGCTTGTTTATTTTATTTTTGCTTAATTAATCCGCCTTTGAAGTGGCTTTGTTTTTTTACAGCCCCTTGTTTTTAATATGTGAGTGCAATTTGCCTCCCTCGTCAGAGGGAGCCGCATTACATATATTATTTACATATAAAACTTTAAAGATTATTTCCCCCGTTTCAGGGCAAGCTAAATGTGTTAAAACCTATAGCGGGAGTGAGAATATGGCGGGACAGATTGCGGATTACAAGGATGTTACCCTTTCAAAAAGCCTTGAAGAAAACATACGCCTTTTCAAGGACATATTCAAAAAAGACGCTGTGCTGAGACTAAGGCGGGTAAGCGTTCGGGGAGCGTGCAGTTACGACTGCGCCCTTTTTTATATGGACGGAATGATAAACGCCGAGCTTTTAAACGAATCGGTGATCCGCCCCCTTGTTACAAGTACTGCCGAGCGAAAAGAGGACTCTCTTGTGGGCTTTATTGCAAAGCAGGTGCTTTTTGCGGGGGAAACAAACCTTTATGACAGCGTAGGGGATATACTCCGCTCGGTTCTTTACGGGGACACCCTTTTGCTGGTTGAGGGATGCGGTCAGGCGATTACAATAAACACCAAGGGCTGGCGCACAAGGGGAATAAGCGAGCCTGAGGACGAGCGGGTTTTACAGGGCCCTCGTGAGGGCTTTGACGAAGCGGCACTTTTAAACCTTGCGATGATAAGGCGCAAGCTTTTAACTCCCGACCTTTGCACCGAGGCTTTAAAGGTGGGCAGACGGAGCGATACCCTGGTTTTTATATGCTATCTCGACTCCCTTGTAAACAAAAGAACCCTTGAGGAGCTTAAAAAGCGTCTTAGGGAGCTTGATATGGACGGAATACTCGACTCAAACTATATAGCCGAGCAGATAAGAGACCACCCCCGTTCGATTTTTAAGACCAGCGGCTCGACAGAACGCCCCGACATTGCGGCGGCAAGACTGCTTGAGGGCAGAATCGCCCTTGTGGTGGACGGAACCCCCGTGGTTATGACAGTACCCTACCTTTTTTCGGAAAATTTCCAGTCGGACGAGGATTACTACTTAAACTATGCCGTTTCAACCGTGGGGCGGCTGCTGCGTTTCATATGCTTTTTTCTTTCTGTCAGTATACCTGCGGTATTTATCGCGGCGACCGCCTACCACAAGGAACTGCTGCCGACCTCCCTTGCCCTTAGCGTGACTCAGCTTCGCGGCGGCGTGCCCTTTTCGGCGCTGTGGGAGTGCGTACTGCTTATTTTCGTGTTTGAAATACTAAAGGAGACAGGGGTGCGTATGCCCCAGAGCCTCGGTCACGCATTAAGCATTGTCGGCGGTCTTGTAGTCGGTCAGGCGGCGGTGGAGGCGCGGATTGTAAGCGCGCCTATGCTTATTGTTGTGGCGCTTTCGGGAATTTCGGGGCTTATGGTGCCCCGGCTTAAGGGAGCGGTTTTTTATCTTAGAATCATATATCTGGTATTAAGCGCGGTTTTGGGGCTTTACGGCTATATCTTAGGCGTGACCCTTACCCTTATTCACATACTCGATTTAAGCTCCTTCGGCACAAGCAGTACCGTTTCGCTTGACCGAGCAAGCCTTCAAAGCCTTAAGGACAGCTTTTGGCGCGCGCCGTGGGAAAAGATGCGCACCCGCCCCTTTTTTAACCGAAATATTATCCGTGCGAGGGTGAAAAAGACAAAATGAAAAGGCTGATAATCTCTTTTTTAACAGCTTGTCTGTGCGTTATGCTGGGCGGTTGCGGTTCTTTTGCCGGGTCGGAAAATGACCGCCGTTTTATGGTGACGGCGCTGGGATTTTCGGGGAG
>JAXJVI010000297.1:0-1904 GCA_036308615.1 Acutalibacteraceae bacterium
GTGAGCAGTGAAAGCAGAATGTAATATACAGGCTCGGTAAGTGCGCCTTGCTTTGCCATAAAATCACCTCTTATCGTTTGCCGATACATCGACTATCTTTATATCGAGTAACGATATATCGGATATTGACATAACTATATCACCTTCTGATATATTTGTCAAGTGGTTTTTAATAAAATTTCAAAAAAATACCGTCAAGAAGCGGTCACTCCTTGACGGCAGATGATTATTTTATTAGTAGCGACATCAGCGCGGCAAAGCCTGCGGCGAGGATGGGATAACCGACCAAGGTGTATAACCATTTCATGATAAGCGTCTTGCCGTAAATATACGGGTTCAAATCCTCGGTGCCTTTAATCGTCCACGCATTCGTGCGGTTTACCCAGAAAAAGTCTATAAACAGGCGGTCAAAAAGCCCTTCTGTCATTATGATAATGAGAATTTGCCAAAAGCCGTCCCAAAAGCCCCTTGCGCCGTTTACGGCGTAAACCGACGTTAACACAAATGCAATGAAAAACGGCAGCCAGATATTGAACAACATAGCGTTGCGCTTGATCTTCTTTTCCGTAATCAGTCCAAGTTCGACCACACGCTGCTGTACTTTTTTTCATACAAACAGATGAGATTCACCGCTCCGTTTGAGATGCCGATAACGCACGGCAATAGCACAAACAGGCAGGCGGCAAGTGCTTCAATTATCAACATGAATACAGTCATTTTCAATTCTCCTGCTGATTTATCTCTTCTTATGTGCCTTGTACGCGTCTTTGATAAACCGCTCCACGCGCTCGTTTTCTTCCTTACCGAAGTTTTCGGCTATAAAATTTTTATTGTACATTTTGTTATACCGATCGAAGGTATATTCGACATCCGAACGCCTGCTCTTCTTCACAATTTCGCCGCTGTGGTTGTGATAAAGATAATCATAATAAATCGTAAAAAAAGCGGCGATCTCGCGGTCAAGGCTGTTATCTAGAAAATGCAACAGATAGCAGTCGAGGTTATTAACAACAGCGTTGGGCTTTGTCAGCTGTCCGATCTGCGTTTCACCGTCATAAAAGGAGACGACCTCTTTCTTGCCGGCTCCCTTCAGATAACAGGCTATCAGCCTTCCGCGCCATTCCATCACATACTTGGTTTTTGCTATTCCGGTCTGCTCAAAGTAAAAGCGTCCGACAATCTGATCATCTCCGTTGAGCACAGAATAGCGGCACACCTGCTTTGCGCCCTTAAACAGCCAGCTCAACGGGACAGCTGACGCGGCAAGGTTTTCGACCGTGTTATAGTCGGTATACAAAATCGAGCGATTCATTACATCCGTCAGCGTAAGCTTGCGGAAAACGTCGCCGCCGATCGGTATCCCGGGATTATAGAACGGAGCCGAGCCTCTGAACAAAAGCTGTCCGTTTTCAAGAATTTCAAATTGATTTCTGCCGTTCGCGGTCACCTGATTGATTTGAAGGATCATATTAGCCTCACAATCTCAAATGATAAATATTTGGATTTTCAATTTAACAGTTTATATTATATCATACAGTCACTATTTTTGCAATATAAATCGCCGTGCAATTCTGCTGATGATTGATTTGTAACGCCCAAACTCGCAAAGCAATAAACTATCCTATTTACCAAGAATCACTCCCCGGAAAGCGCATAAACAGTGATTTTTGAAGCCTAAAAAGCGTTACACTATTTCGATGGCAATAAAGATACGAATAATGGAAAAATCCTATTGAAAACAAAGCTAAAATGCGGTATAATAGCCGTATAGAAAAGTTTATCCAACACGGCTAAATTCCCTTACTGTTATCAACGCTGATAACAAGAGGGGATATAGGCAGGAGAATATGGATATATCAAATAATCAAAAGAACCACAGATAGTACAGATAATAACACCTGCAC
>JAXJVI010000298.1:0-5091 GCA_036308615.1 Acutalibacteraceae bacterium
ATAAAGCTTTGCCCCATAAATGTGTAGTAAAAGGGCTTAATTCCGAACATATCCCGCGCGCCGAAAAGGGCTTTTGTGCGCCTGTCAAAAATCACAAAGGCGAACATTCCGCGAAGCATAGGCACCAAGCTTTCACCCCACTCTTCAAAGCCGTGGAGTAAAACCTCGCTGTCGGAATTGTTGGCAAATGTATGCCCTGCCACGATAAGCTGTGCGCGAAGCTCCTTAAAATTATATATTTCGCCGTTAAAGACAAGCACCAGCGATTTGTCCTCGTTGAACATAGGCTGACCGCCCTCGGCAAGGTCTATAATGCTGAGCCTTCTAAAGCCCAGCGCAATATCTCCGTCTATAAACTGACCCGCCGAATCGGGCCCGCGGTGAAGGATGCGGTTCATCATTTTGCTAAGCACCGTGCCGTCATCCTTTATTAAATTGGTAAAGCCGGTAAAGCCGCACATATTTGAAAATGCTCCTTTAAAGTGTATAATATATTATTATACACTATCTTTTTAAATTTGTCTTTAATTTTTTAAAAATAATTGAGGATAATGCTCCGATTATGCCGCCGCCGATTACCGCCGAGGCAAGCAGAAAGGGCAGATACCACCATACCGCCCGCCCGAAAAGCAATGAAGCCACGGTGAGCTGTACTAAATTATGCACCGCCGCGCCGCTTATGCTAAAGCCTATAACCGAAACGCTTTTTATTCCCGATAAAAGCCCCATTATCACCACCGAAAGTGTGCCCGCCGTAAGGGAAAAAACAAGGGAAAAGGGGGAGGAAAAAAGCAGGGCGGAAAGCAAAATGCGGGTTATGTTAACGAGCAGCGCGCCCTTAAAATCCTTAAAGCACAAAAGCAGCAGAGCGACAGAGTTCGCAAGCCCCAATTTTACCCCGGGGGCGATAAAGGAAAGGGAAAACAGGCTTTCTATGTAGCCGAAAATCAGCGCAAGGCTTGTTAAAATCCCGTAAAGGGCAATTTTTTTCGCCATTTTTTCCACCTACTCAATCTCGGCGATCACCTTATTGGGAAGACAGATTATGCTCTCCCCCTTTTTGGTTATCGCCGCGTGATTTACGCAAATTCGGTTTTTGCAGTCGGCGTTTGTAACCGTAACCGCGCCGTCCTTTATTTCAACCATGTTGCCCTTGAGCTCAATCACCTTATTTTCATAAAGGGAGCCTTTATAGACTACCTCGTTATTTTCCTTGACCGTGACCGTCCTGCCCCCGTCTTTTCCGAAAAAAAGCAGGGCAGAGGAGGCAATTATCAGCGCTAAGACCGAAATAATTATTATTATGTCGCCTTTTTTAAGCATTTTTCGCACTCCAAAAACAAAAAACAGATATATTTTATTTTAACACACCTTTACAAAAAAAGAAAGTCATTGTATAATAAAGGTTATGAAAAAAAGTGTAACGCTCCCGATGATGTTGGTTTTACTCCTGCTTTGCGGCTGCAATTCGGGGGAAACGGAAAATTCAGAGACTCGGTTTTTGCTGGACACCGTGTGTACCGTCACCGCCGACTGCGGCGATGATATTATAAACGGTGCTTTTTCGCTGTGCGAAAATTTAGAACACACCTTAAGCAAAACCCTAAAGGACAGCGATGTTTATAAGCTTAATAACACCGAGGGCTTTGTTCCCGTTTCGGAGGATACCCTTAAAACCGTTGAACGGGCAATTTATTACGGCGAGCTCTCGGGCGGGAGGTTCGATATTACAATAGCCCCCGTTTCGGCGTTATGGGATTTTAAAAATCAGGTGATACCAAGCAGGGACGAAATTTCCGAGGCTTTACAAAATGTCGATTATCACAGCGTTGAAATTAAAAACGGGGAAATTGCTTTAAACGGCAGTCAGATTGACTTAGGCGGTATAGCAAAGGGCTATATTGCCGATAAGGCGGCGGAGTACCTAAAGGAAAAGGGCGTAAAAAAGGCGCTTGTTAATTTCGGCGGGAATATCCGCACGGTGGGTCGGTACAATATCGGCATTAAAAAACCCTTTGACGATTCGGTTATAGCAAGTATTGAGCTTAGCGACAAGTGCGCGGTGACCTCGGGGATATACGAAAGATACATCGAAAAGGACGGTAAAATTTACCACCATATCCTTGACCCGAAGACGGGGTACGGGGTGGAAAACGAATTAGCGGCGGTCACGGTTATAGGTGAAAAAGCTCTGGACTGCGACGCGCTTTCCACCGTTTGTATGCTTTCAGGTACGGAAGACGGACTCGAAATTATTAACAACACCGCGGGCACCGAGGCGGTCTTTATCGACCGTGAAAATAATATAACCCTAAGCTCGGGACTCTACCGCGAAAACGATAAAATATACTTTAAGTAAAGAGGTAGCGAAATGAATTTATTAAAGGCGATTTTCGGCAATTACAGCGAAAAGGAAATAAAAAGAATAATGCCCTTAAGGGACAGGGTGCTCGGCTTAGAAGAGGAGTACAGGGCGCTGTCGGACGCAGAGCTTAGAAACAAAACCCCTGAATTCAGGGAAAGACTGGCGGCGGGGGAGACCCTTGACGACATTCTGCCCGAGGCTTTTGCCGCCTGCCGTGAGGCGGCGGACAGGGTGCTTAGTATGCGCCACTTCCCCGTGCAGATTTTGGGCGGAATTATTCTTCATCAGGGCAGAATAGCCGAGATGAAGACGGGCGAGGGCAAAACCCTTGTGGCTACCCTTCCCGCCTATTTAAACGCGCTGTCGGGCAAGGGCGTTCACATTGTGACGGTTAACGATTACCTTGCAAAGCGCGACTCGGAGTGGATGGGCAAGCTTTACCGCTTTATGGGGCTTACCGTGGGGCTTATCGTTCACGGTATGGATAAGGACGAAAAGAGGACTGCCTACAACGCGGACATCACCTACTGCACCAACAACGAATTAGGCTTCGATTATCTGCGGGACAATATGGTGATTTACAAGGAGCAGAAGGTTCAGCGAGGTCACAATTTCGCCATTGTGGACGAGGTGGACTCTATCCTTATAGACGAGGCGAGAACCCCCCTTATTATTTCGGGTCAGTCCGACAAATCCACCGACCTTTACACCTTAGCTAACCGCTTTGCCTTAAGCCTTAAAATGGTAAAGGTTAAGGAAATGGACGACAAGGCGAGCGACGAGGAAACCAACTATGACGGCGACTATGTTGTGGACGAAAAGGCGCACACCGCCACCCTTACCCCCTCGGGCGTTAAGAAAGCCGAGGAATATTTCCATATTGACAACCTTAACGATACAGAAAATATTGCGATTGCCCACCATATAAATCAGGCAATCCGTGCCCACGGCGTTATGAAGCGGGATGTGGATTATGTTGTAAAGGACGGCGAGGTTATAATCGTCGATGAGTTCACGGGTCGCCTTATGTACGGACGCCGCTACAACGAGGGACTTCATCAGGCGATTGAGGCTAAGGAGGGCGTTAAGGTCGCACGGGAATCAAAGACCCTTGCCACCATCACCTTCCAAAATTTCTTCAGGCTTTACAACAAGCTTTCGGGTATGACGGGTACCGCCATGACCGAGGAGGCCGAGTTCCAAGAGATTTACAAGCTTGATGTTATCGAAATCCCCACAAATAAGCCCATTGCCCGTGTGGACGAAAACGATGTTGTTTATAAAACCGAAAAGGCGAAGTTTAACGCGGTTATAGATAAGATTATAGAATGTAACGCTAAGGGTCAGCCGGTGCTTGTGGGTACGGTTACGATTGAAAAGTCGGAGCTTTTATCTTCAATGCTTAAAAAGCGGGGCATAAAGCACAATGTCTTAAACGCAAAGCACCACGAAAAGGAAGCCGAGATTATAGCTCAGGCGGGTAAATTCGGCGCGGTGACAATCGCCACAAATATGGCGGGACGCGGTACGGATATTATGTTAGGCGGTAACGCGGAGTACCTTGCAAAGGCGGGACTGCGCCACGATGGGCTAAGCGAAGAAATGATAGTCGAGGCGACAGGCTTTGCCGAAACCGAAGACCCCGACATAATAGCGGCGAGGGAAAAGTATAAGGAATATTACGATAAATACAAGGCGGAAATCGCCCCCGAGGCGGAAAAGGTAAGACAGGCGGGCGGTCTTTGCATTATAGGCACCGAGCGTCACGATTCAAGACGAATCGACAACCAGTTAAGAGGCCGTGCCGGCCGTCAGGGAGACCCGGGTAACACCCAGTTCTTCGTATCCCTTGAGGACGATTTGATGAGACTTTTCGGCGGTGAGAGAATATCCAATATGATGGACACCCTGAAGGTAGAGGAGGACACTCCCCTTGAGAGCGGAATGCTGTCCCGCACCATTGAGGGCGCGCAGAAGAAGAAAGAGGGTATGAACTTCGCCACCCGTAAGAACGTCCTTCAGTATGACGATGTTATGAACAAACAGCGCGAGCTTATCTATACCCAGAGAAACAAGGTGCTTGACGGCGAAAACCTTAAGGACACCGTAATTAAGATGATTGACGAGACGGTTGAAGAGTACTGCAAGATTTATCTTGCCGACGACGCTATTCACGATAACTGGGATTTAAACGGTCTCCGCGAGTACTTCTTGGGCTGGATTACAGAGCCTACAGACCTGCACTTTACCCCCGAGGAGTTGGGCAACACCTCAAGGGAAGAGGTTGCGGATAAGCTAAAGGCTGAGGCTCACGCAAGGTACGAAAAGCGTGAGGCGGAGTTCGGCAGTAATATTATGCGTGAAATCGAGCGGGTAATGCTTCTGCGCTCGGTTGATACAAACTGGATGGATCACATTGACGCTATGGATCAGCTCCGCCAAGGTATAGGTCTTCGCGCCTACGGTCAGCACGACCCCGTTGTTGAGTACCGCAACGACAGCTACGATATGTTCGAGGCTATGACCAACGCAATCCGTGAACAGACCGCAAAGCTTGTCCTTACCGTACGGGTTCGCCGTGACGAGGAGGTTAAGCGCGAAAAGGTCGCCGAGGAGACCTCTGCAGGCGACAAGCCCCAAACCGTAAAAGGAAAAGGCGCTGTAAGCAAAAATGCCCTCTGCCCCTGCGGCAGCGGTAAAAAGTATAAGCGCTGCTGCGGTAAAGG
>JAXJVI010000299.1:0-20982 GCA_036308615.1 Acutalibacteraceae bacterium
CACCTCCCTTTACACAAGGGAGGCTTTTTTATTTTATACCCTTCGTCTTATCAAACGCCGCCTTGACCGCGTCCATTACCGCTCCCCTAAAGCCTGCGTTTTCGAGGGCGTGTACCCCTGCAATCGTGGTGCCGCCGGGACTGCAAACCTCGTCCTTCAGCTGTTCGGGGTGCTTTTCCGAGTCCAAAATAAGTCTTGCTGAGCCTAAAACGGTCTGCGCCGCGTAACGCGCCGCCTTATCTCTCGGAAGTCCGCATTCAACCGCTCCGTCCGCCAAGGCGTTAGCAAACATATAAACAAAAGCGGGCCCGCAGCCGGAAAGGGCGCTTGCGGCGTCTATTAGGCCTTCGTCAACCCTGTCCAAAATACCGACATTACGCATACAGTTTGAAAATTCGGTAACCTCGTCCATAAAAACATCCTCGGACACGGCGTAAGGCACTACCCCCTCGCCTATTGCGACAGGAGTATTGGGCATTATCCTTATAATGGGATATTTTGCCCCCAGCATCTCATTTATAGAATCCATTTTAAGACCCGCCGCCATTGTTACAAGCACAAAGCGGTCTTTTCTCTCCGCCAAGGTATCGGCTATGCCGTCCAGCATATCCTTCATCATCTGAGGCTTTACCCCAAGGAAAATATACTGTGCCTCGCTTGCAACCGCCTTATTATCTGCCGCGCGGCAGTTAAGCTCCGCCGCCAAGGTCTGCGCCTTGAGAGCCGATCTGTTTGAAAGCAGAACCTCGTGACCGGGGACTGTTTTTCTAAGCGCCCGCACTAAAGCCGACCCCATATTGCCTGTACCGATAAACCCGAATTTAACTTCTGCCATCTCACTTACCTACCTTATCTGTCCGTTTCCGTGAATGATATATTTATATGTGTTAAGCTCGTTAAGACCCATAGGCCCTCTCGCGTGAAGCTTTTGGGTGGAAATACCCATTTCACAGCCGAGCCCGAATTCGCCGCCGTCGGTAAATCGGGTTGAGCAGTTTACATAAACTGCCGCAGAGTCCACCCGTGATGTGAAATATTCCGCCGCCCGACTATCCTCGGTTATAATACTTTCGCTGTGGTGGGTCGAATGCTTGGCTATATGCGAAACCGCCTCTTTCACATCGGCTACCACCTTTACAGCCATTATATAGTCCAAAAACTCGGTGTCAAAATCCTTTTCACCTGCAGGGGTTGCGTTTATTATGCCGCAAACCTCTTTATCGCCCCGTATTTCGGCGCGCCCCTTAAATCTTTCGGCAAGCAAAGGAAGAAATTTATCCGCAATATCGCGGTTTACAAGGCAAACCTCCGCCGCGTTGCAGACAGAGGGACGGCTGGTTTTGGCGTTATCCACAATACTTACCGCCTTATCTAAATCCGCCGCCTTATCAATATAAATATGGCAAATACCTGTTCCCGTCTCAATCACGGGCACGGTGGCGTTTTGAACACAGGCGGAAATAAGCCCCTTACCTCCTCTTGGAATCAACAAATCAACATAGCCGTTCGCCGTCATAAGGGCGTTTGCGCTGTCACGGGAGGTATCCTCAACGAGGTTTACATAATCCTTAATTACCCCCGATTTTTCAAGTCCGTCCTTAAGGGCTTTAACCACGGCAAAGGCGCTGGAAAAAGCCTCCTTACCGCTCCTCAAAACGCAGACATTCCCGCTTTTAAAGCAGAGCGCCGCCGCGTCCGAGGTGACATTGGGTCTGCTTTCATAAATAATAGCGACCACGCCTAAGGGAACGGAAACCTTTTCGATTTTAAGTCCGTTTTCGCGGATTGTTTCAGAAAGCACCCTGCCTACCGGGTCGGGTAGCTTTGCCACTTCTCTTATGCCCTCAGCCATAGCCTCAATGCGCTTTTCGTCAAGGCGCAATCGGTCGAGCATAACCTCGCTTATCTTACCCTTGGCGTTTTTAAGGTCGGTTTCATTTGCCACTAAAATATCCTCGGTGTGAGAAATGAGTGCGTCCGCCATATTTAAAAGTACGGAGTTTTTCTTTTCGGTGCTAAGGGGTGCTTCATAAGAAGCGGATTTTGCCCTTTCTAAAATTACAGAGGTTTCTGTCATTGTTTTCAAACCTTTCTCGCAATAAATCTTGTGCCTACCGATTTTCCGTCAACAATATCGTAAAGAATATGCGGCTCTTTACCGTTGGCGATTATCATATCAATTCCTGCCTCGGTTGCGATTTTAGCCGCCTTAATTTTTGTCGCCATACCGCCCGTGCCGAATTTGCTCCCCGCACCGCCTGTCATACTTTCGATTTCGGGGGTGATTTCCTCAACCTGTTCCAGTAAAACCGCGTTTTTATCGGTACGCGGGTCGGCGGTGAAAAGACCGTCTATATCGGAAAGAAGTATCAGCAAATCCGCGTTTATCGCCGTTGCGACGATAGCTCCAAGTGTATCGTTATCCCCTATTACAATCTCGTCTGTCGCAATGGAATCGTTCTCATTAATAATCGGAAGAGCGCCGAGTTCCAGCAGTCTGCACATAGTGTTTTCAAAATTCGCCTTGCGCTCCTTGTGCTCTACATCCTCGCCCGTAATCAAAATCTGCGCTACGGTGTGGTTGTACTCCGAAAACAGCTTGTCATATGTATACATAAGCTCGCATTGGCCGACCGCCGCCGCCGCCTGCTTTGTGGGTATATCCGACGGCTTTTCTGAAAGGGAAAGCTTACCCGCCCCCATGCCGATAGCGCCCGAGGAAACCAGTATAACCTGATTGCCCGCGTTTTTAAGGTCGCTCATAACCTTGCAAAGCTCCTCTACCCTTCTTATATTAAGAAGTCCCGATTTATGAGCTAGGGTAGATGTTCCGATTTTAATTACAATACGCATTTTTTTACTCCGTTTAGTTTTCTTTTATAGCCATTATAACTTATATTTATATTAATTACCATATTTTTTATCAATTTTTTTCACATAAAAACGGTTTTTGATAATTATTATTTAATTTTTACAAAAAATCTTGACTTCAACGCTTTAAAGTGATATACTTTTATCATATTAAATCTAAGGAGAGACAGATTTATGAAAATGAAAAAAATCTTATCCGCCGTTATGGCACTTACCCTTGCGGCGGCAACCTGCGTTTCCCTTTCGGGATGCGGTAAAAAATCGGCAAAGTACACAGTCGGCATCTGCCAATTAGTTCAGCACGACGCGCTTGACGCCGCTACTAAAGGCTTTAAGGATGTTCTTAAAGAAAAATTAGGCGACGATGTTGAGTTTGACGAGCAGAACGCCGCTAACGATTCGGCAACCTGCGCTACTATCGCCAACCAGTTTGTTTCAAACAAGGTTGACCTTATAATGGCTAACGCAACCCCCGCTTTACAGGCGGCAGCCGCGGCAACCGCTGATATTCCCGTTGTCGCAACATCTATCACCGACTACGCCACCGCACTTGAAATAAGCGACTGGACAGGCAAGACAGGCACAAATATCACAGGTTCTTCTGACTTGGCTCCCCTAAAGGAACAGGCGGAAATGATTAAGGAATTATTCCCCGAGGCTAAGAAGGTCGGTATACTTTACAATTCGGGTGAGGCTAACTCCAAGTATCAGGCTACCGAGGTTACCAAGGCGCTTAAAGACTTAGGTATTGAGGCTAAGGAATACACCAGCGCGGATTCAAACGATTTGGCGTCTGTTGTTACCACCGCCTGTGCCGAGGTAGATGTTATCTACATTCCGACCGATAACACAATGGCTTCCAACACAGGAATAGTTAACAACATCGCCGAGCCGGCTAAGGTTCCGGTTGTGGCGGGCGAAGTAGGAATATGCAAGGGCTGCGGAGTTGCCACCCTTTCTATTGACTACTACAGCATCGGTAAAAAGGCGGGCGAAATGGCTTACGAGATTCTTGTAAACGGCGCAAAGCCCGGCGATATGGAAATTGAATACGCAGACGAGCTTACAAAGCAGTATATGGCTTCCCGCTCTAAGACCCTCGGCATAACCGTTCCCGATACTTACGAGGCTATTGCAGAGGACGCAGAGTAATTATATAACAAATTAACAGGGTATGCTGCGTTAAAGGCATTTACACATTTAGTGCCTCCCTTGCCTAAAGGGAGGGGGACCAACCGTAAGGTTGGTGGAGGGATTCGTTAGGATTATTACAAGCCTAATATCCCCCAGTCAGCTCCGCTGACAGCCCCCTTTAGGCAAGGGGGCCTTGAATTTTACTTAAATTTGTGTATAATTGTTTTTAACGCAACGCCCTTATTCCGTTTTTAAGAGACTGTTTATTTTACAATTTTCGACCGAAAGGAAACTAAAAAATATGCTATCATTTATAAGCTCCCTGCCCGGGGCTATAGCTCAGGGCGCAGTTTGGGGAATTATGGCGGTAGGACTTTACATAACCTACAAAATACTCGACCTTGCCGACCTCACCGTTGACGGCTCGTTCGGAACGGGCGGCGCTGTGCTTGTGGTCTGCACCGCGGGCGGAATGAATATTTTTCTTTCCCTTATTTTGGCTTTGCTCGCAGGCTGTCTTGCGGGACTGGTGACCGGAATATTCCACACAAAATTCGGCATACCCGCCATTCTTGCGGGAATACTGACTCAAATCGCGCTTTATTCCGTAAACCTCCGCATTTTGGGCGGTAAGGCAAATCAACCGCTTTCGGTCGATAAATACAATCTGTTGATTTCTCTTAGAAATGTCAACAAATCCCTTATTGTGCTTGCAATTTTTATCGCCGTAATCATTCTTGTGCTTTACTGGTTCTTCGGCACTGAGCTTGGTCATTCACTCCGTGCTACGGGCTGTAATCAAGCTATGGCGAGGGCAAACGGAATCAACACCTCCACAAATAAGATTATCGGCTTTGTGCTTTCAAACGGTATTGTAGCGCTGTCGGGCGGAATGCTTGCGCAGTATCAGGGCTTCGCGGATGTAAATATGGGTCGTGGAGCTATAGTAATCGGTCTTGCGGCAATTATTATCGGCGAGGTCGCTTTCAGCAAGCTGTTTAAAAACTTTGCGCTAAAGCTTTTAGCGGCTGTATTCGGTGGAATAATCTATTATATTGTAATCACATTTGTTCTTTGGCTGGGTCTGCCTGCTAACGACCTTAAATTACTTTCGGCGCTTGTGGTTGCCTTCTTCCTCGGTATCCCCTACTGGAAGAGCAAAATTGCCGAAAACAGAGTAAAGCCCGTTCCCGGAGGTGACACCAATGCTTGAAATTAAAAATGTATACAAAACCTTTAACCCCGGCACAATTAACGAAAAGCGCGCCCTTAACGGGCTTAATCTCACCCTTAACGACGGTGACTTTGTAACCGTTATCGGCGGTAACGGCGCGGGTAAATCCACAATGCTTAATATGGTGGCGGGCGTTTACCCCGTTGACAGCGGCTCGATTATAATTGACGGTACAGATGTCACCCGCCTTCCCGAGCATAAAAGAGCCAAATATTTAGGTCGTGTTTTCCAAGACCCGATGATGGGTACTGCCGCGGATATGTGGATTGAGGAAAATATGGCGCTTGCAAGCCGACGCGGTCAGGCAAGAGGACTAAAGTGGGCGATAAGCAAAGCAGAGCGTGAGCAATTTAAGGAAATGCTAAGCGAGCTTGATTTAGGGCTTGAAAACCGACTTTCGGCTAAGGTAGGACTCCTCTCGGGCGGCCAGAGACAGGCGCTCACCCTTTTAATGGCGGTTATGAAAAAGCCGAAGCTTTTACTTCTTGACGAGCATACCGCGGCTTTAGACCCGAAAACCGCCGCTAAGGTGTTAGCCCTTTCGGATAAATTTATCGAAGAAGGTCATCTTACCGCAATGATGGTAACACATAATATGAAGGACGCGATTGCCCACGGCAACCGTCTTATAATGATGAACAACGGTCAGATAATCCTTGATGTTTCGGGCGAGGAAAAGAAAAAGCTTACGGTTGAATATTTACTTGAAGCCTTCACAAAGCTAAGCGGCTCCGAATTTGCAAACGACCGCGCCCTGTTATCATAATCTTAAATTCCAAAGCCCCGAATTCCAAAGGTTCGGGGCTGCTTTTTTATTTTTTGTTTCTAAAAAATTACGCTTGAAAACCGACCTTTAAAATGGTAAAATAACTCTGTCACTTTGTATTTAGAAATGAGGAAAATTAATTGAATGAAAAAGAAATTGCCGAAATAAGACGGCGTTTTAATCCGCAAAAGACGAATATAACAAGCGTGCACGGCTGCTGTGTTAACGAAAAGCGGGAAATAACGGCGGAATTCAGTCAGACCTTGGCGAATCTTACGCCGGACGAAACCGAAGGCCTGCTCACACTCCTAAAAAAACTGCTTTCCGGCTCTGCCGACCGCAATCTATTGGACATTGAATTTTCAAACGAACAGGTACTCGGCGGCGCAGAGCACAAAAGGCTGCTTAAGCTTCGCGACAGCTCCCTTAATGACGAAATCGCACTTAAGGAATTATTTGCCGATATTATTTCCTCAGTTAAGACCGAGGGCTCCTTTCTAATTCTCGCCGCGGCGGACAGCTATGATGTCTTTACATACACCGAGGACGGAATAAAGGGCGAAGACTCCACCGAGCTGTTTAAATTCTTTGTCTGCGGAGTTTTTCCGATGAAATTTACAAAACCGCAGTTAAGCTTTGCCGCCTTTGACAGCACATTTAAAAACATAGCGGCAAACTCGGTGATACGCCCGCCGGAGTTAGGCTTTATGTTCCCTTCCTTTGACGACCGCGCGGCTAATATATACAACACGGTATTTTACACTAAGGACAGCGGAGAAGACCATTCGGAAATTATCGGCAAGCTCTTTGCCGCAAAGCCGCCTATGCCCGCGGACAGCCAGCGAGAGACCTTTAATGCTCTGCTTACCGATGTGACAGGCGGCGAAAATAATCTTGAAATAATTAAAAATATCAGGGACGAGATCGGCGACATTTTGACCGACCGCAAGGAAAGAAAGGAATATGAACCGCTTAATTTCTCGCGAGACGATATATGCGATATACTCCGTTCCGCAGATGTAGCCGAAGAGCGAATAGAGGACTTTAAAGAGGGCTTTGACAAAAGCTTCGGAGAAAAAGCACGGCTTAATCCGCAAAATTTGGTCGAAACCAAGCGTTTTGAGCTTGCAAGCGCCGATATATCAATCAAAATCAACCCTGAGCGCAGTGAGCTTGTTGAAACCCGTGTAATCGACGGTGTAAAATATATACTGATACGCGCCGACGAAGAAATCGAGGTAAACGGCGTACCTATAAATATTAACTGAGTACAGCTTTATATATTTTACACATATCTCCTATGCAATATTGAAAGGAAATTTTCGTCAAATTTTCATTTTCGGCGATTGACAAAATATAAAGCGGTGTGGTATAATCAAGCTATACAATATATAGTTCTTTGTGACTGACGGATAAGTGGAGCACCACATGAATCAAAGAACGAGTCAAGCCGACCGTCTGGGCATACTTATCTTTGTCGGGTAAGTGTGCCCTTTTTTGTGATTTGGAGGAAAATTATGAAAAAAATTGCAATTATTATGGGAAGCGACAGCGACCTGCCCGTTGTTTCAAAGGCCGCAGACACGCTTAAAAGCTTCGGCGTACCCTTTGAGGTACATGTTTTTTCGGCGCACCGTACGCCCGAGGAGGCGAAGGAATTTAGCTGTAATGCCCGCAAAAACGGCTTTGGCGCAATAATCGCCGCCGCGGGAATGGCGGCGCACCTTGCGGGAGCTATTGCCGCTAACACTACCCTTCCCGTTATCGGAATACCCATTAAATCAGCAGGCTTAGGCGGTATTGACGCCCTTCTTTCAACCGTGCAGATGCCCTCCGGCATACCTGTAGCCACGGTTGCTATTGACGGCGCTGTTAATGCCGCTTTGCTGTGCGTGGAAATATTGGCGGTCACCGATTCGGAATTAGCCGAAAAGCTTGATAACAAGCGCAAGGCAGATTACGAAAAGGTGCTAAGCAAAAACAAGGCTGTCGAAGAACAGTTTAATAATTAAACGGAGGAATTAGAAATGGAAAAGACAACACAGCTTTATGAGGGCAAGGCAAAAAAGGTATTCGCTACAGAAAATCCCGAATATGTAATCGTATCATATAAGGACGACGCGACCGCCCTTGACGGACTTAAAAAAGGCACTATCACAGGCAAGGGTGTTATCAATAACAGAATGTCAAACTTCCTGTGCCGTTTACTTGAAAAGCAGGGCGTTCCCACCCACTATGTTGAGGAATTAAACGACCGCGAAACCGTGGTTAAAAAGGTAAGCATTGTGCCGCTTGAGGTTATTATCCGCAACATTTCGGCAGGCTCCTTTGCAAAGCGCTACGGCGTTGACGAGGGTATCGTTTTTGATGAGCCTACAATCGAGTTTTCCTATAAAAATGACGATCTGCACGACCCGCTTATCAACGAATATCACGCCCTCGCCTTAAAGCTTGCCTCAAAGCAAGAAATCGACACGATTAAGTCTATGGCGTTTAAGGTAAATGAGATTTTAAAGGAATATTTCCTCTCGCTTAATGTTAAGCTGGTTGACTTCAAGCTTGAGTTCGGCAGACTTTCCGACGGCACTATCGTTTTGGCAGACGAAATCTCCCCCGATACCTGCCGTTTCTGGGACGCGGACACAAACGAAAAGCTTGACAAAGACCGTTTCCGCCGTGATATGGGCGGCGTTGAGGACGCTTACAACGAAATGATGAAAAGAGTATTCGGCGAATAATTCTCGGAGGCAAAAATGGGTAATTTAAGAGAAGAATGCGGGGTTTTCGGGGTATTTTCTCCCGAAACCGCAGATGTGGCGCGCACCACCTATTACGGTCTTTTCGCGCTTCAGCACCGCGGTCAGGAATCCTGCGGAATAGTAGTTAACGATGACGGCGTTTTCGCTTCGTTCAAGGACACGGGTCTTGTAAACGATGTTTTTACACCCGAAATAATTGAAGGCTTGGGTGAGGGCAATATCGCGGTAGGTCATTGCCGTTACGGCACAACAGGCTCTAATGACCGCAACAACGCCCAGCCGATCGTGGTTAATCATATCAAGGGTAGAATGGCTCTCGCCCACAACGGTAACCTTATAAATTCGGGTGAGCTTAGAAACGAGCTTGAATTACAGGGCTCGATTTTCCACACCACAAGCGACACCGAGGTAATCTCCTACATAATCACCAAGGAGCGCCTTACCGCTCCCTCAATCGAGCAGGCGGTAAATCAGGCGATGAACAAGATAAGGGGTGCATATTCCCTTGTTATAATGTCCCCCTCCAAGCTTATTGCAGTAAGGGACGAAAACGGCTTCCGTCCCCTTTGCTACGGCAAAACGCCCGATGGCAGGTACATTGTCGCCTCCGAAAGCTGTGCCCTTGACGCGGTGGGAGCGGAATTTATCCGTGATGTACGCCCGGGTGAAATAGTAGTATTCGATAAAAACGGCGTCAGAACCATAACCGACCATTGCGATAAAGCGCCCTGCTCCCTTTGCGTGTTTGAGTACATTTATTTTGCCCGTCCCGATTCGGTAATTGACGGCTGCTGCGTGCATTCGGCACGCCTTCGCGCGGGGGCGTTTTTAGCCCTTGAACATCCCGTTCAGGCGGATATAGTAATCGGCGTTCCCGATTCGGGAATTGACGCGGCTATAGGCTATTCAAAGCAGTCGGGTATTCCCTACGAGCTGGGCTTTATCAAGAATAAATACATTGCAAGAACCTTTATCGCCCCGGGTCAGAAAAGCCGTGAGGACAAGGTTAAAATCAAGCTTAACCCGATTTCGGAAATTGCTAAGGGCAAGCGCATTGTAATGATTGACGACTCGATAGTAAGAGGTACTACAAGCGCCCGCATTGTAAAGCTTTTGCGGGACGCGGGTGCAAAGGAAATTCATATGCGGGTTTCCGCTCCCCCCTTTATGAACCCCTGCTACTACGGCACGGATATCGATTCAAGGGAAAATCTCATCGCCTGCAAGCACTCTGTTGATGAAATCGCTAAGATTATCGGGGTTGACTCACTGGGCTATTTAAGCGTAGAGAGCGTCAAGCAGATTGCTAAGGGTGTAAACGGCGGCGGCTACTGCACCGCCTGCTTTGACGGAGATTATCCGACCGAAATTCCGAAAGCCCCTATGAAAAACAGATTTGAAACCAAAATTTCAGAAAACAAGGAGTAAGAAATGAATAATTCACAGTCAAAATCCTACGCAGATGCGGGCGTTGATATTACCGCGGGCTACAAAGCGGTTGAGCTGATGAAAAAGCATATCGCAAGAACAAAGAACGAGGGCTGTCTTGACGATGTGGGCGGCTTCGGCGGTTGCTTCGGCTTGCCCCTAAAAGGAATGGAAGAGCCTGTATTAGTCAGCGGAACCGACGGCTGCGGAACTAAGGTCAAGCTTGCAATTTTAATGGACAAGCACGACACAATCGGTATTGACGCGGTTGCTATGTGCGTAAACGATATTATTTGCTGCGGCGCAAAGCCCCTTTTCTTCCTCGATTATATCGCCTGCGGGAAAAACATTCCCGAAAAAATAGCCGAAATAGTAAGCGGCGTTGCCGAAGGCTGTGTTCAGTCGGGTGCCGCGTTAATCGGCGGTGAAACCGCAGAGCACCCCGGAATGATGCCTACAGACGATTATGACCTTGCGGGCTTTGCAGTCGGTATTGTTGACAAGAAAAAGATTATTGATAACACCACTATGGAAGAGGGCGATGCGGTTATTGCCCTCCCCTCAAGCGGTATTCATTCAAACGGTTTTTCCTTGGTTCGCAAGGTTTTTGATGTTGAAAACTGTGATTTAACCTCACCTGTTAAAGAATTAGGCGGAAAGCCCTTAGGAGAAGCCCTTTTAACACCGACTAAAATTTATGTTAAACCCATCCTGGCTCTGTTAGAGGCGGTTAAGGTAAGAGCTATTTCCCACATCACGGGCGGCGGCTTTTATGAGAATATTCCGAGGAGTATTCCCGAGGGCTTTGGCGCGGAGATTGTCAAATCTTCTATCAAGGTACTTCCGATTTTTGATTTGCTCGCAAAGACCGGCAATATCCCCGAGCGGGATATGTTCAACACCTTTAATATGGGGGTCGGTATGAGCGTTGTTGTAGCAAAAGAGGATGTCGAAAAGGCTCTTGAAATACTAAAAGCCAACGGCGAGGATGCCTATCAAATAGGCAAAATCGTCAAGTCCGACACTAAGGTAACTATTATATGAGCAGAAAAATAAATATCGCCGTTTTAGTATCGGGCGGCGGCACAAATTTGCAGGCGCTTATTGATGCCCAAGAGTCGGGAATTATCAAATCGGGCGAAATTAGCCTTGTTGTCTCTAACAACGAAAACGCTTACGCCTTAACACGCGCCCAAAACGCCGATATTAAAACCGCGGTCTGTGTTAAAAAGGGTGTTTCCCAGGAGGAATTTGAGCAAAAGCTCATTTCCCTATTGGATGAAAACGGTATAGAGCTGATAATTTTAGCAGGCTTTATGTGCATTTTAAGCGAGAATTTCACCTCCCGCTATTCAAAGCGCATTATTAATGTCCACCCCTCTCTTATCCCCTCCTTTTGTGGCAAGGGCTTCTACGGACTTCATGTTCACGAGGCGGCGCTCAGCTACGGAGTAAAGGTGACGGGAGCTACCGTGCATTTTGTGAATGAAATACCCGACGGCGGCGAGATTATAATGCAAAAAGCCGTTTATATTGAGAACGGCGATACCCCCGAGGTATTACAAAAAAGAGTAATGGAAAACGCGGAATGGGAAATTTTGCCCCTTTCCACCGAAAAGGTTTGCAGTGAAATTTTAAAGGAGAATTAGTGTGAATATATACAAGATTAACGACATCGGCGAGCTTATTAAGGATAACGCTTATGTCGGCAGAGGAATTGTTATAGGTACGACTGAAGACGGTAGCAAAGCCGCAACGGCTTACTTTATAATGGGCAGAAGCGAAAACAGCCGTAACAGAATTTTCACCAAAAAGGGCGGTGAAATCAAGACCGAGCCCTTTGATGTTTCAAAGGTTGAAGACCCTTCCCTTATAATCTACAACGCGGTAAGAAAATTAGGCGACAGCCTTATTGTAACAAACGGCGACCAGACCGATACAATTTATAATTTAATGAGCGAGGGTAAATCCTTTAAGGAATCCCTTGAAACCCGAGAATTTGAGCCTGACGCCCCCAATTTAACCCCCCGTATAAGCGGTATTTTAAACTTTAAGGACGGCGGCTTTTCATATGAAATGAGCATTTTAAAGAGTGTTGACGCCGAGGGTTCCGACTGCTGCCGTTACACCTTTTCTTACCCCTCTAAAGCGGGTCTCGGTCATTTTATTCACACCTATGTTTGCGACGGTAACCCCATTCCCACCTTCCAGGGCGAGCCTGAGCGGGTAATAATTCCCGACAGTATTGACGAATTTACCGAAACCCTTTGGAATAACCTAAACGCGGATAATAAAATTTCCCTTTATGTCCGTTATACCGACCTTGCCACAGGTGAATTTGAGCAGAGACTCATAAACAAAAACAAGTAAGGAGTTTTTAAAATGCCCGATAACAAGGATAATTATATTTCGCCCTTTTCCACCCGCTATGCCTCTAAAGAAATGCAGCACGTTTTTTCGGAAAACTTTAAATTTCGCACCTGGAGACGGCTTTGGATTGCCCTTGCAAGAGCCGAAAAGCAGTTAGGGCTTGACATAACCGAGGAGCAGATTGCCGAAATGGAGGCGCATAAGGATGACATTAACTATGAGGTCGCCGAGGAGCGCGAGAAGCTGGTTCGGCACGATGTTATGTCCCATGTTTACGCCTTCGGTAAACAGTGTCCTAAAGCCGAGCCTATCATTCACTTAGGCGCTACAAGCTGTTATGTAGGCGACAATACCGATGTTATTATTTTAAGGGAAGCGTCAAATATAATTCAGAAAAAGGCGGCGCAGGTGCTTAAAAACCTTTCGGAATTCGCACTCACATTTAAGTCTCTCCCCTGCCTTGCCTACACCCATTTACAGCCCGCCCAGCTTACAACTGTCGGCAAGCGCGCCACCCTTTGGATGTATGAGTTGTCACAGGATATTGACAACCTTGACTATCAGCTCTCAAAGCTTAAGCTTTTAGGCTCAAAGGGCACAACGGGCACACAGGCAAGCTTTATGGAGCTTTTTTCGGGCGACGAAGAAAAGGTCAAAAAGCTTGAAGAGCTTATCGCAAAGGAAATGGGCTTTGACGCTTGCGTTCCCGTTTCGGGTCAGACCTATTCAAGAAAGGTAGATTCATACTTCCTTTCGGTGCTTTCGGGCTTTGCACAGAGCGCCTACAAATTCTCCAACGATATGCGGCTTTTGCAATCCTTTGAGGAAATGGAAGAGCCCTTTGAAAAGAATCAGATCGGCTCCTCCGCAATGCCGTATAAGCGCAATCCTATGCGCTGTGAGCGCATTTCCTCCCTTGCCCGATATGTAATAGCCGATTCGGTAAACCCCGCAATGACGGCGGGCACCCAATGGTTTGAGCGCACCCTTGACGACAGTGCAAACAAGCGTATCTCGGTTGCCGAAGCATTTTTAGCGGTGGACGCGATACTCAACATTTATATAAATGTAACCTCGGGACTTGTGGTTTACGAAAATGTTATCAAAAGAAGAGTTATGGAAAAGCTCCCCTTTATGGCGACAGAAAACATTATGATGGAGTCGGTAAAGCTGGGCGGCGACCGTCAGGAGTTGCACGAAATTATCCGTGTTTATTCCCACGAGGCGGCGGCGGGCGTTAAGCTCAGGGGTGAGCCTAACAACCTTATTGACCGCATAGCGGCGGACGAGAGAATTCCCCTTACAAAGGAAGAAATTTTAAAGGAATTAGACCCCTCAAAGTATATCGGCAGAAGCGCCTCGCAGACAGAGGAATTTGTCGAAACGGTTGTAAATCCGATACTTGAAAGACACTACACCGAGCCTGTAAAAGCGGTGCTTAATGTATAAAATTAAAGGAGTGACAGTATATGAACACATATTTACTTTTTCCCGACGGAAAGGAAAAGGCACTTACCTTAAGCTATGACGACGGCGTTGATACAGATATAAGATTTATTGAGCTTTTAGAAAAATTCAATATTAAATGTACCTTTAACATTAATTCGGGTTGCTTCAGTCCCGAAGGGAGCGTTCGCTCCGAAGGTCAGGTGCATTTTCGTCTCCCCGAAAGCGAGGTTAAAAAGGTTTACGATAACCCGCTTTGCGAGGTTGCAACCCACGGCTTTACCCACCCGTTTTTAGACCGTCAGCCGACCGCCCAATGTATGCTTGAGATTATAAAAGACAGGCAGACGCTTGAAAAGCTGTTCGGCAGAATAATCCGCGGTCACGCTTATCCCTACGGCACCTACAATGACAATGTTGTGGATATTTTAAAGCAGGCGGGAATAGTATACGCAAGAACTACAGAATCGCATCATTTATTTAAAATTCCTGCCGATTGGCTGAGAATGGGCACTACCTGTCACCATAACGACCCCGAGCTTATGAACCTTGCCGATAAATTTGTAAACGGTAATGTCGGAAACAACGACGGCTGGCTCTTTTATCTGTGGGGTCATACATATGAATTCCGCGGAAATGATAACTGGCATATTATTGAAGAATTTTTTGAAAAGGTAGCAAATAACAGTAATGTATGGTATGCGACGAACATCGAGGTTTACGAGTATGTAACCGCTTACAGAAGCCTTGTATACTCTGCTAACGGAGATATGGTATACAATCCTACCGCGATAGATGTATGGGTGAAAATCAACGGTAAAGCAGTTTCTGTTCCGGCAGGAAAAACCGTTAATGTGTAAGGAGAAGATTATGAAAGAATTTGAACTGAAATACGGCTGTAATCCCAACCAAAAGCCCGCTAAAATCTTTATGGCGGACGGTGGCGAGCTTCCGATAAAGATTTTAAACGGTAAGCCCGGTTACATAAATTTTCTTGACGCATTTAACTCTTGGCAGCTTGTAAAAGAGCTTAAGGAGGCTTTAGGTCTGCCTGCGGTCACTTCTTTTAAGCATGTCAGCCCCACAAGCGCGGCGGTGGGTATTCCGTTGCCCGAAAAGCTTAAAAAGGCTTGCTTTGTAGACGATATAGAAAATCTTGACGAGTCTCCCCTCGCCTGTGCATATGCGAGGGCTCGCGGTACAGACCGTATGTGCTCCTTTGGGGACTGGGTGGCTTTGTCCGATGTTTGCGATACCGCGACTGCTCTTTTAATTAAGCGCGAGGTGTCCGACGGTATTATCGCCCCGGGGTATGAGCCCGAGGCTCTCGAAATTTTAAAATCAAAGCGTAACGGTAATTACAACATAGTTGAAATCGACCCCGATTATATTCCCGCGCCTGTCGAGCACAAGCAGGTTTTCGGTATCACCTTTGAGCAGGGACGAAACAATTTTAAGATTGACAAATCCTTGCTTACAAACCTTGTAACCGAGAATAAAAATATTCCCGACAGCGCAAAGCGCGACCTTATAATCTCCCTTATCACTCTTAAATACACCCAGTCTAACTCTGTTTGCTTCGCCTTTGACGGTCAGGCAATCGGCGTGGGCGCGGGTCAGCAGTCAAGGGTTCATTGCACCCGCCTTGCGGGCTCCAAGGCGGACACCTGGTTTATGCGCCAGTATGACAAGGTGTTAAATCTCCCCTTTAAGGACGATATACGAAGACCCGACCGCGACAATATTATTGACGGCTACATCAACCGCAACGAGGAGGATGTCTGCGCCGACGGTATTTGGCAGAAATACTTTAAAACCCAGCCCGAACCCCTTACAGATGAGGAGATAAAAGCTTATCTTTCGGGAATTTCGGGAGTTTCATTGGGTTCGGACGCTTTCTTCCCCTTTGACGACAACATAGAACGCGCCCACAAAAGCGGTGTTTCCTATATTGCGGAGCCGGGCGGCTCAATCCGTGACGATATAGTTATCGACTGCTGTAACAAATACGGCATTGCCATGGCATTCACGGGAATGAGACTTTTCCACCATTAATATATAAGGAGAAATTGCAATGAATTTTTTTGACGAGCTTAAAAATTTTGACCCTCAGGTTGCGGACGCCTGCAATTTAGAGCTTGAACGCCAACAGCATAATATTGAGCTTATCGCCTCGGAAAACATTGTTTCAAAGGCGGTGCTTTTAGCCGCGGGCGGAGTGCTTACAAATAAATACGCCGAGGGGTATCCCTCCAAGCGTTACTACGGCGGCTGTCAGTATGTTGATATTGTAGAAAATATCGCCCGCGAGCGCGCAAAGGAGCTGTTCGGAGCAGAGCACGCAAATGTTCAGCCCCACAGCGGCGCTAACGCCAACCTTGCGGTTTTCTTCGCCCTTTTACAGCCGGGCGACACCGTAATGGGTATGAATTTAAGCGAGGGCGGTCACCTTTCCCACGGCTCGCCTGTAAATATTTCGGGTAAATATTTCAACATCGTCCCCTACGGTGTAAGCCCCGAAACCGAGATGATTGACTATGACAAAATGCGCGAAATTGCTTTAGACTGCAAGCCTAAAATGATTATTGCGGGTGCCAGCGCATATTCAAGGGTAATCGACTTTAAGCGTTGCCGCGAAATTGCCGATGAAGTGGGCGCTTACCTTGTGGTAGATATGGCGCATATCGCAGGTCTTGTCGCCGCGGGACTTCACCCCTCCCCCGTACCCTATGCCGATGTCGTAACCACCACCACCCACAAGACCTTAAGAGGGCCGAGAGGGGGATTAATTCTCTGCCGTGAGGAATACGCAAAGCAGATTGACAAGGCGGTTTTCCCGGGTACTCAGGGCGGCCCGCTTATGCACATTATCGCCGCTAAGGCTGTAGCCTTGGGCGAAGCTTTAACACCTGAATTTAAAGAGTATCAAACCCAGATTGTAAAGAACGCCGCCGCCCTTTGCGAGGGATTAAAGGCGGAGGGTCTCGACATTGTGTCGGGCGGTACGGACAATCACTTAATGCTCTTAAAGCTTATCAAGAACGGCATTACGGGTAAAGAGCTTGAGCACAGGCTTGATGAGGTACACATCACCGCCAACAAGAACACCGTACCCTGCGACCCCCAGAGTCCCTTTATCACAAGCGGTCTTAGAATAGGAACACCCGCTGTCACCACCCGTGGCTTTAAGGAGCCCGAAATGGCAAAAATCGCCAAGTGGATCAGCACTGCAATAACCGATTTTGATAATAATAAGGACAGAATTTCCGACGAGGTACAAGAGCTTTGCTCCAACTTCCCGATATATTAAAAAAATAAGGGTGATTATTGTGACTGAATACGAATTGAGCAATATTCTTAAGGAAATGTATGAAACAGCTAAACCAAAAGAAAAAGCTGTAATGATACATCTTTTCGGAATTAAATACGCTGATGAATTACAACAGAATGATATTTCAATAAAAGAAGTTTTAAACTTAGCTCATATACCGGAAACATATTATCCCGAAATTAATAAGTGCAAAAATTTGTCAAAATATGTTGACATTAAACCTGAATACAGATAAAGTACTATTAATACTCCCTTTTATAAGGGAGGCTCACAAATGTTAAGGAGCCAAACAAATGAAAGTAATGGTAATAGGCGGCGGCGGACGCGAGCACGCCATAATTAAAAAGCTAAAGGAAAGCCGTGAAATCACCGAGCTTTACGCCTTACCCGGCAACGGCGGAATGGCAGAGGACGCGGTATGCGTTAATATCGGTGCAAAGGACATAGAAAAGCAGGTTGAATTCGCCCTGCAAAACGGTATCGATTACGCCGTTGTAGCCCCCGACGACCCGCTGGTTTTAGGCGCGGTTGACGCTCTTGCGGCGGCGGGTATTCCCTGCTTCGGCCCCGATAAAAAGGCGGCGATAATTGAGGGAAGCAAGGTTTTTTCAAAAAATCTTATGAAGAAATACGGTATTCCCACAGCGGAATATGAAGTATTTGACAACGCCGAAGCCGCCCTTTCCTATCTTGAAACCGCCCCTATCCCCACCGTTGTAAAGGCAGACGGCTTAGCCCTCGGAAAAGGCGTTATTATCGCAAATACCCGCGATGAGGCTAAAGAGGCTGTGCGCTCGATAATGGAGGAAAAGAAATTCGGCGAGAGCGGCGCTAAAATTGTAATAGAGGAATTTTTAACAGGCCCCGAGGTTTCCGTACTTTCCTTTACCGACGGTAAGACCCTTGTGCCTATGGTTTCCTCAATGGATCACAAGCGCGCCCTTGACGGCGACAACGGGCTTAATACGGGCGGTATGGGCACTATTGCTCCAAATCCCTATTATACAGAAGAAATCGCTAAAGAATGTATGGAAAAAATCTTTATTCCAACGGTAAAGGCTATGAACGCCGAGGGGCGCACCTTTAAGGGCTGTCTTTATTTCGGACTGATGTTAACCGAAAAAGGGCCTAAGGTGATTGAGTACAACTGCCGTTTCGGCGACCCCGAGACGCAGGTGGTACTCCCCTTACTTGAAAGCGATTTATTTACCGTTATGCAAGCAGTTACAAACGGCACACTCGATAAAACCGAGGTTAAGTTTAAAAACGAAAACGCCGCCTGCGTTGTTATGGCGTCAAAGGGCTATCCGCAAAAATACGAAAGCGGTTTTGAGCTTAAGATTGATAGCTCGGTAAAGGACAGCGTTTATGTAGCGGGCGCAAAAAATGAAAACGGCAGGCTTTTAACTGCGGGCGGCAGAGTGCTGGGCGTTACCGCTACTGCCGACACCCTTGAAAAGGCGATTAATAAGGCATACGAAAAGGTCGGCAAGGTGGATTTTGAAAACGCCTTCTACCGCAAGGATATAGGCGCTAGAGCCCTTAAAGCAAAGGAGAGAAAATAATGGTATACCGCGTATTTACCGAAAAGAAGAAGGAGCTTGCACATGAAGCAAGAGCGCTCCTTTCAGACATTAACGGGCTTTTACAGATAAGCTCTGTAACGGATGTTCGGGTAATCAACCGCTATGACGCCGAAAATATAACCGAGGATTTGTTCAACTATGCGGTGAAAACCGTATTTTCCGAGCCTCAGCTCGATATTACATATGAAGACCTTCAAAATGACGGCGCGGTGGTTTTTGCCGTTGAATATCTCCCCGGTCAGTTCGACCAGCGCGCGGACTCGGCGGCACAGTGTATTCAGCTTATATCAAAGAGCGATCGCCCGGTAATCCGCACCGCAAAGGTGTATATGCTTTACGGCAATATTACGGAAGATGAGCTTAACGCGATTAAAAAACATGTTATAAACCCTGTTGAGGCGCGCGAAGCGGCGCTTTCAAAACCCGAAACATTAGCCGTAGATTACGATATTCCCGAAACTGTTGCTACCCTTGACGGCTTTATTGACCTTGACCGCGCGGGACTTGAAAGCTTTGTAAAGCAGTACAGCCTTGCAATGGACGCGGACGATATTGCCTTTTGTCAGGATTACTTTAAGTCTGAGCACCGTGACCCCACAATGACCGAAATCAGAATGATAGACACCTACTGGTCGGATCATTGCCGCCATACTACATTTTTAACTAATCTTGACGGTGCGGTTTTCGAGGACGAGCTGTTACAAAGCGCATACAACGATTACCTTAATGTCCGCAAGGAATTAGGCAGAACAAAGCCTGTTTGCCTTATGGACTTAGCGACTGTCGCTGTTAAATACCTTAAAAAGCAGGGCAAGCTTGATAAGCTCGATGAATCCGAGGAAATCAACGCCTGCACCGTTAAAATCAAGGTCGATGTTGACGGCGTGGCTGAAGACTGGCTGTTGCTTTTCAAGAACGAAACCCACAACCACCCCACCGAAATCGAGCCCTTCGGCGGCGCGGCGACCTGTATAGGCGGTGCTATCCGCGACCCGCTTTCGGGCAGATCCTATGTTTACGGCGCAATGCGGGTAACGGGTGCAGCTAATCCCCTAAAAAAGGTAAGCGAGACTATCCCCGGCAAGCTTCCGCAAAGAAAGCTTGTAACCACCGCGGCGGACGGATATTCCTCCTACGGTAACCAGATAGGTCTTGCTACGGGAATTGTAGACGAAATTTATCACGACGGCTACGCTGCAAAGCGTATGGAAATAGGCGCGGTAATTGCCGCCGCCCCAGCCGAAAATGTAAGGCGCGAGTGTCCCGACCCCGGTGATATTGTAATCCTTTTGGGCGGCAGAACAGGCCGTGACGGCTGCGGCGGAGCGACAGGCTCCTCAAAATCCCACACTATGGAATCCCTTGAAACATGCGGTGCAGAGGTTCAAAAGGGTAACGC
The DNA here is from genome assembly GCA_036308615.1 of Acutalibacteraceae bacterium. GTDB lineage: Bacteria > Bacillota > Clostridia > Oscillospirales > Acutalibacteraceae > UBA737. Next base: position 20,325 of record JAXJVI010000299.1, read on the forward strand.
GCCCGAGGAAAGAAAGCTTCAAAGACTCTTTAGAAATAAGACGGCAACCCGTATGATTAAGCGCTGTAACGATTTCGGCGCGGGCGGTGTTTCGGTAGCGGTCGGCGAGCTTGCGGACGGACTCAACATAGACCTTAACGCCGTACCTAAAAAATATGACGGACTTGACGGCACCGAGCTTGCTATCAGCGAATCCCAGGAAAGAATGGCGGTCGTTGTTGAAAAAGAAAATGTAGACGCGTGTATTGCCCTTGCAAATGAAGAAAACCTGGAGGCTACTCCCGTTGCGGTGGTAACCGCAGAACCCCGGCTTGTTATGCGCTGGAACGGCAAGGAAATAGTTAATATCAGCCGCGAATTTTTAAATTCCAACGGTGCCGAGAAGCACATTACCGCTACTGTTGAAAAGCCGCAGGCTTACAATATCCCTGTTTCAGGCGGCTTTACCGAGAATTACAAAGCCCTTGCCGACGACCTTAATATCTGCTCAAAGCGGGGACTTTCCGAGCAGTTTGACTCTACCATAGGCGCGGGTACTGTGCTTATGCCCTTTGGCGGCAAAAATCAGCTCACCCCCATTCAGGCAATGGTTCAGAAAATTTCCGTGGAAAAGAAGCACACCGACGATTGCTCCTTAATGGCGTGGGGCTACAATCCC